>JAYRXP010000504.1:0-4995 GCA_041917395.1 Paludibacter sp. | reverse complement strand
TTTAATGCTTTGCTATCTACTTTAGCAACCGACGTGGTTAAATCTGATTTTTTAACAGAACCATATCCAACTACTACAACTTCATCTATGGATTTAGCACCGACTGACATGATTATTGATAAATTTGTTCGAGAATTCACTGCGACTTCCTGAGTCAAATACCCAATGTACGAAATAACAAGTTTGTCTATAGGCCTAGCTGAAATTGAGAATTTTCCGTTAATATCAGAAATGGTTCCAATTTTGGTTCCTTTTACAGTCACGTTAGCACCAATTACTTGGTCACCATTTTCGTCCAGCACAACTCCGCTTATTTTTTTTGATATCTCTGAACCGTTGGAGATAGAGTACTTGGTCTGAGCATACATTCCTGAAAAACAGAATATAAGCACAATAAAAAAAAATGTTCGCAATAATTTCATAACATGAATTTTAAATATAAGTATTATATTGATGTAAAAATTAAACTAAGCCAGTTTAAAAGGATTATTATTCAGATACTCTGGTGTTTTCAGATATCCTTCATCCGGACCTGTTGGTGGAGTGGATTCTAATGCCAGCGAAATTTCGCTATTGAGCGGTATCCATTCAATAAGAGGTGCGATATATTTTTTCTTTTTCATAAGTATTATTTTTTAACCTGCCCCAAGCCCCTTTAGGGGTTTGAGGCAGATATGTATTATTTTACAATAACTCTTGTTGATTGATTATTCACAATAACCACATATACACCGGTCTGCAGTTTGTAGTTTGTAGTTCCGAGTTCAGAATTCAGTGTTCCGTTTTCAATTAATTGTCCTACGGCATTGTAAATAGCGTAGTGGCTGTTTGGTTTGGCAACGATGGTGATTTGGTTCTGTGTGTTTACAAATACCTTTGTTATACTTTTTTCAGTGTTTGAAATTCCGGTTGTGTTGCCGGGGACTTTGAACAGAAGACTGAAACGACTCTCGTTATTGGTAGTAGCGGCGGTGGTGCTGAAACTATATTCTGTTTCTGGAGTCAACTCAATTTGTTTATTATCTGTTTTATCGAGCAAATAAATACGGGTTCCGTCAGCGAAATTACTTATTTCAGATGCTTTCAGTTTTAATGTGGCAGCTGCATTCAGGTTAAAGCCTAATGGCAGTTCGGTGTTATCTGAAATTGCATTTAACCCGTTAATAACCAATCGTTCCTGACCAGCCAAAGTATACAAATCGGGCGTAACAGAACTGTTGTTCATCATTTTGGGAGAATCGTACATATCAAAACCATTATCGGCAGCTGATTCGGTACAAATCAGCGTTTCGTCAGATTCGGTTCCATTGATTAATTGCAGACGTAAACGGGTGTGGCTATCAAGTTTCGGGGTCTTTAGCAGATTACCATTATCATCGCAGTGAGCACGCATATTGTTATTGAAATACATTTTAGTAGCATTTGTACCACTGTTTACACGAACCCAAAATGCCTGTGTGGGCGGAATAAAACGTGTAATGGTAGTATTGGCTGTTCCGTTGCTGGAAACTGAAGTATTCAACAAACCATTGTAAGACACAAATGTATAGGTACTTGTAACGTTCGTGTTTTTTGAGCGGAAATAGAATGTTTTATTCAGATTTGGATTGGCAGTTGCCACCAAACTCCAGTCGATATACGAAGGATAGGGGTTGCCTACCAGATTAAACCCTTTGCCTTTGGCATCGTTGCGGGTAAGATCAAAAGTGGTGATAATATCGCCATTGTTAGGTGTACCCGAGAATGATACAGTTGCGCCGGCACTTGCCTGAGCAATATATCCTTTACCTGTTTCCATGGTATTTCCGGTATTTAATCCTTTCCAGTAAGCGGTTGAACCTGTCACCGAGAAATCCCCATTCGTTCCGGCTTCTACATATTCGTAATAACGTGTAATATTGGTTGCGGGAGAGGTTGCAGCACATACGGGACTTGACACATACCAGTTGCGGGCTGTACCGAGATATTGCCGGGCAATGACATTTCCTGTTAAGTTACCACTTTGTAATATTGTTGCAGTACCGCTTTCATTACTTTCAAGGGTAATACCGTTGGTTGCGGTCAATCCGGCACTTAGAGTGAGTTTACCTCCGGCTGCTACTGTAATTGAACGTACTATAGCGGTATTGTCTACTGTCAGTACTTTACCCGCAGCTACTGTAATATCGGTGCCGGGCAATGTAGCTGCATTGCCTAAATTTGAATCGGAGTTTATTGGGGAAGAAATGGCGATGATTTCACCTGATAAACCAGTAGGCTGAATTAATAAATAATTTCCCGCTTTTGTGCCACCCAATGTAGATGTTGAAGTTACTGAAATGTCAGTGCCTACTCCGGTACTTGCAAAAGTTCCAGTTCCGTTTAGAGTTACATCGTCTGAATTTACAACACCACTTAACGAGCCGGTAATAACTGCTACATTAGTACCATCGTACACTTTGTTGCTTACTGCTGCAGATGAAATTGTGAGTGTTTTCTGTGAAACTGTTCCGCTGCAACTTATATACTGAGTTCCTACACCGGAACTTGTAACAGCAATATTTTCCAGATTATAACTTCCGGATGTCAAACCAGATTTTAATCGAATGTAAATTGGAGTTGGTGAAATTGTTCCACCACTACCAATTGTTATAGCACTTGACGTAAATCCGGAACCAGAAGTTGTTGAAATTTCAAAATCATTTGGTGGAGTTAACGTTATTCCTGAACTTAATCCGGTTCCACTTACATTCATGGTACTTTCTGATGAAGATTCTGATCCATAAGTATAATTTAGACCTGATAGAACACTGGTTGATAATGTTATTAGTGAAGTTGCAGAAAAGTTAACATCATCTATTGCCATTTGCCCTGTTGATGCATCCCAACGTAAAGCCAATCGCTGGCCATTAGGCCATGAAATACCGGAAACCGTGTACGATTTTGCTGTCCTAAACCCGGCAGTATTACCATCAGGCGTTGTTGTGTTGTCGGTATTTGGTGTTACAAAATTAAGTTGTGATACAGCAGTATAGATTCCATTTGAAATATCCTTCATAGAGGCAGCGGTTCCAATTGCATATTTAAATGTTAATGTTTGTGCTGTTGCTGTTTTTTTCCATTGTTCACCTGTATAACTTAGCGTAAAAGATGTTAATGTTTTTCCCGTATTATTTTGTAGCATAACGCCAATAGCTGAATTTATGGCTGTCCCACTTGCTGATCCTAATGCAACATCTGAGCCTGTACTATTTGGATTTCCTAAATAGTAAAAATTTAACGTTCCATTACCACCGGTTGATCCTCCAATTAAAATACTTGTAGCATTTGAGGTTGTTCCCGATGTTTTATATACCTGCCAGCCGGTTAATTCTGTTTTTCCATAGCAAGCAATTGGATCAGACAAATCCCATGGTCCTAAAGCTGTTGTTACGTCACTTCCGGAACTATTGGTATATAAAGTTTTAGTTCCTAAACCAGCCAAAATATCGAAATTTTGTGTTATTGTTGAGCCATCGGTTGCATATAATAAATTGGTAATGCCGGCATAATATTCATACGCACCTATATCTCCGGCTGTCTCATCAGGTCTACCATTACCCATTAAATCTAGAGTTGGAACAACCGATAAAGTTGAAGAAAGCGCTCCAACATCTTTTAATGCAGAGTTTGATCGAATAGCGAAGTTTGCCTTTTTTACATCAGTAGGCATAGTTGCTGTATAGCCCTTTGTAGTGGAAGGTTGCACAAAATTCGGTGTAGATAGGTTATTAATATCCCCGTTTGTACCAAATGCTCCACCAGTTCCTGTTGTAGCACCTCCATTATAAGCACAATACTGTAAATCAACAGTTCCAGATGTCAATGTGGTTCGTAAGTTTTTTACTGTGGTTGTGCCATTTTCAAAATTATTATAAATCACATTATTGTAGAATTTCTGAAGTGTACCGGGTGATTCACTTGTTCCAATCCGCATCCCGATAATACCACCTGTGCTTCCACCTGTTGTTGTGCAAGCAATATTATTTACAATTGTATTGTTTACTATATTCAAAGGACCTGACCCATCATCTGCAGCACTAGAAGCATAAATATGTATTGCTCCTCCCTGTTGCTCACAAGTATTATTATAAATTGCATTGTTGACGATGTTTGTGGTATTACTGGCATCTGCTGTATTTCCAAGATATATTCCACCACCTTTAGAAGATCCATTCGTAGATGCATAATTATTACGTATCACACATTGTTTAACGGTTACTTTTCTGTTTGCATAAATCGCACCTCCACTAGCCGACGTTACACAATTTTCGATCAAACAACCTGAAATCGTTGCTCCACCGCTTGCATTTGAGTAAACACCAGCACCACCACTTATTCCGGTGTGATTGATATTCCGGATAATGCAATTTGTAATAGTAGAATTTGAATTGGTATAGATTCCACCTCCATACCTATTTGAAGTATTATGTCCATCTATAGAAACTCCATTTAATGTGTAGCTTGCACTACCAGTATCGGAAATAATAGAATAGCCAACAGAAGTGCCTGAAAATCCACTACCGGTAATAATTGTTGCATTGTAAAATTCCCATGGCTCTACTAAGCCATTGCCATCTGCATCATAAAGGGTTCTGTTCGAAATATTTGTTTCTGATCCTGAAAACCCTCCCCGGATAATTTGGCCATTTTTTAAACTGATTGCTGCACTTGTTGGATAAATACCCGCCGCCATCCATACTGAATCTGTACCTAAATATGCATTAAGTGTAACACTTAAATTGGCATCCGCTTTTGTACCCGTTTTACCTGAAGCTGCCCATGGATCTAATGTGGAAGTGCTTGGATACAAAAAATACTGGGTTGCAAATAATGGTAAAAATCCAATTAAAAGCAAAGTGAATGAAATAAAATAAAATTTTGTTCTCATAATATGATCTGAATTATCATAGTGTCAAATTAAGGTAGTTATCACCTGTATTCCTGTATTCACTAAAAAATACTCTGTAGTAAATT
>JAYRXP010000503.1:0-3717 GCA_041917395.1 Paludibacter sp. | reverse complement strand
TTAATATCTCGAGAATTTTCTCGAACTTTGTACTAAAGTTGTTCATTATATTTAATTGATTGGTAATCAAACAAATATACGGATTTTTTCCGAAATGAACAACTTTTTTTATTGCTATTTTACAAATGCACTACGGGTTATGTTAATCAAAATTTATTTATCTTTATATAGATAATATGCTACGGAAATGGAGCGAATATGCACCGAATATCCAACATTAGATTATGAATTCAGGCATGCTCCGTATAGCTATTACTGGAAGCAAAAAGGGTCTCTTTGTAAGCGAATGGATACCTGCCAGCGGAACGCATCTGGCCATGCAAATTGCACTGGAATATCCCTTTGACGAGTTCAATACAACTCCCGACGGAAAATTAGCCGACGACACGACACTGATTCTTACCCTGGGCATCGAATTTGGCAAGCCGGTTTACGGCAACCTTATTGAGCCGGTGAAATATGCCGGTACCGGAAAAATAATGTGGGTGGGATGAAAAATATGCCCGAAATTATAAAACCTTCGGGCATTCTTTTTATCTTTAAAATATTATTTTGATAATCTAAATTCTCTTTAAAACGGACTTTGAATGCTGTGTAGTTTTTCGCCAAACCCTACACGTAGCGTTGATTCCAATGCGTACTACATCAGACATTTTGTGGTTCATTCTATTGCGGCATCATTCTTCCGGCTTTCCTTCTTTCCGGTAATCCAAAGGCGTAAGCCCAAAACTCTTTTTGAAGCATTTGCTAAAATACTGTGGCGTACCAAAACCAAACTGATAAGCTATTTCGGCAATAGTCAATTCAGGGTTATTCCGAAGCGAAAATGCTGCTTTTTTAAGTTTTATATTTTGAATAAAATCGTTGGGAGTCATGCCGGTAATTCCCTTAATTTTGGAATACACTTTGTTGCGACCAATATTCATTTCGGACGCTAATGTGTCGATAGTAAATTCCTCTTTATCAATGTTTTTCTCAACTATCAACAATACTTTTTCCATAAATTCCTGGTCTAAGTTATTGTGCGTAATTAGCTCCAGATTATTGCTTAATTCGTTGCTGTATTTGTCTTTCAGCAGTTTGCGCGACCGAACCAGATTATTACATCTGATAACCAAATGCCTCAGGTTAAAGGGCTTGGTAATATAATCATCCGCTCCAAACTGCAATCCTTCTATCAGGTATTGGTCGGATGTGTTGGCGGTAATCATAACCACCGGAATGTGACTGGTTTCGATGTTCGACTTCAGTTTAACCAGCATTTCAGAGCCTGACATCACCGGCATCATCAAGTCGGAAAGTATAATATCCGGCTGAAACTTTGCTGCTTTTTCGAGCCCTTCTTTGCCGTTAATAGCAGATTCTACTGTGTAAAAAGTTTCAAATGTTGATTTCAGTAGGTTGATAATTTCTTCGTTATCGTCCACAATCAGCAATTTAAATTTCTTATTGTGATTGGCATCGGTAAATTCGGACACCATTTCTTTAAAATAGGTCTCATCCTCCAGTACCGGATTATTGTTTCGGTCCATAGGATAACTTTCATCATCTTCCACAATTTGCTCTTCGGCGAAATGGTTAACGCCGGTTTTTAATAACACTTCGAAAATAGAACCCACTCCGGCCGTACTTTTTGCCGAAATGTGTCCGCCATGCAAGTCGATAATACCTTTTGCCAATGCCAACCCAATACCCGTACCAGCTATATTAGCCTGATTTACCTGATAAAAGCGGTCGAAAATATTATCAATTTCCTTTTGTGGAATACCTATGCCCGAATCGCTGACAAGAATCTGAATATCTTCTTCGCGTTTTACAATTTTAAGTGTAATCTCACCACCCGATTTGGTAAATTTGAAAGCATTGGACAGCAAATTATTGAATACTTTTTGCAACTGAACAGGATCAAAATAAACAAATAGTTCTTTTTCGTCACATTCAAAGCGGTAATGAATTTTATGCATAAAAGCAAAATCGTTGAATGTAAGGAAGATTTCGTACACAAAATCAACAATATTCATTTTTCGGACTTTAATCTTTAAATAGCCTTGTTCCTGTTTTCTGAAATCGAGCAATTCCGAAAGCAGGTGATTGAGCTTGGAGGTGTTTTTATAAACCGAAAGTAATTTGTTCGAAATAGCCGGTGTTTCTTTCGACTCCAACAAAGATTCTATCTGACCCATTATTAGTGTGATAGGTGTTCGGAATTCGTGCGAGATATTGGTAAAGAATTGCAACTTCGATTTATTCATAGCCTCAATTCGCTCATTCTCTTTTTTCTCAAATTCGAGCGACGATTTAAGTTTTACGTCTTTTTTATAAAAACGAAGCCAGAAGTAGAAAAGCGTAGCTAAAATCAGGAAATAAATCCAGAGAGCAATGGTGGATGAATAAAACGGAGGATTCACCCGGACGTCAAGATTTATTTCGTTTGTAAATGTATTTGAATTCAGATATTTACCTCTTACTTTCAGCATATAATCGCCCCTCGAAAGGTTTGAAAAATCAATGCGGTTACCATTGCATTTTATCCATTTATCGCTTAGTCCGTGCATAAAATATTCATATTCACATGCATTCGCTTTTATGTAGTTCGAAGAGGCAAAAAAGATACTGATATTGGTGTCGGAACTCTTAAAAGCAACCATTTTAGTGTATAGCAACGAGTTTTCCAAAATTCCGGTATGGTCATTCGGTTCTACTTTTCTATTATTTACCTCCAGTCCCGAAAAATGAATTGTTGATGGTTTATTTACATTACTTATCTGTTGTTCGTAAAAAGAAACCAACCCATTAATTCCACCCCAAAAAATCTCACCATTCGATGCCACAAAAAGCCGGTTTCCTTCGTTAATTGCTGTGAGCGGCACACCATCCTGCAACCGAAGATTTTTGAAAATGACTGTTGAATTTTGATAAACCGATAGTCCTTTATTGGTAGAAATCAATATATTGCCATATTTTGTTTCAGCCAAATCGTAACAATAATTGCTGATTAAACCATCTTTTTCGGTCTGAAATCGTGTAAATTTATCTGTTTCAGCTTTATATCGAAACAGTCCTCCACCATTGGAAGCCAGCCAGATTTGATGCCGGCTATCTTCTTTTATAGCAGTAATGCCAATGGAGTTCAGATTGCTCGATCCATTCAAAATAGTGTAAGCTTTAGTTTTTCCTGTCAGCAGATTTGTTTTCTTTACCACTGTTGAATACGTTGGATAATACCACAAATTCTGCTGCGAATCGACAAAAATTGGATTGTTCCAAATACCTTTCGATTTAATCAATTGCTCCGGAACTTCAGAAAGTACATTTGTAGCTAACGATAGTTTGTACAGTTGCTGTCTCGTCGAAATGTAAACATCGTCGTCGTTCAGTGCCAAACTGTACACCGCATTATCGGCAATAAAATTGGCTTTAGCTCCCTGGGTATTGTAAACAGTAAGTTTACCTGTTTTTACATGCAGCACTTCCAGTCCGCCAAAATGAGTACCAATAAGCAATACATCAAATTTCTTTACGTACAATAAAACTTTGATATTTTTATTCATCAACGTATTTGTACTCTGTTTAACTCTGCCAAATTCCTTTGTTTTCCTGTTCATGTAATTTACACCACCGCCATCAGTCCCTATCCATAAATTCCCGTTGTCGTCTTCGGCTATACGACCAATAATGGCATTGTTCAATGTTTTCGGATTATTGGGTATGGGGTAG
>JAYRXP010000502.1:0-15625 GCA_041917395.1 Paludibacter sp. | reverse complement strand
GCAAAGGTACAAAAAAACAAAAAGTTGTGCAAATGCATAATTGATAGATCATTTAAAAGAAAAATGTCCGAATGTTATTTAAAACAATCGGACATATTCTTAAACTTCCCCTTCAGGGGTTATTGGTGATTCTTTTATTTCACTTCCACACCATTTGTAACCATAGCACTTGGGCGGATCAGTACAAGTTTTCCATCGGCATTTTCGGCTGACAGAATCATGCCTTCGCTCATTATGCCGCGGAGTTTGCGGGGTTCGAAGTTGGCAATAAAGCAAACCTGTATGCCAATCAGCTCTTCCGGATTTGGGTACGAAGCGGCAATTCCCGAAAGAATGGTGCGTTCGCCCATGCCATCGTCTAATTTAAACTGAAGCAATTTGTCGGCTTTGGGCACTTTCTGACAATCGAGCACTGTAGCCACGCGAATATCCATTTTCATAAAATCGTCGAAAGCCACGTTTTCTTTTACCGCATTGGGTTTGTAAGCCGCCGCTTCGTTGGCTTTTTTGGTATCAAGCAGTTTCTGAACCTGAGCGGCTATGGTTTCGTCTTCAATTTTTTCGAAGAGCAATTCGGGAGTTCCAAGTGTGTCGCCTGCTTTGAGCAAATCGATGCGTCCGAGCTCTTTCCAGTCGAAATTTGACAGATTAAGCATGGTTCTTAATTTTTCGGCAGTAAATGGCAAAAACGGTTCGAAAGCAATGGCCAGATTTGCCGCAATTTGCAAACTCAGATGCATAATTGTCGAAACTCTGTCCATATCCGTTTTAGCTACTTTCCAGGGCTCTGTGTCTGCTAAATACTTGTTGCCAATACGCGCCAGATTCATTGCTTCTTTCTGCGCATCGCGGAAGCGGAAATTGTTGAGCAATTTCTCTACATCGGCTTTTACATTTACAAATTCCTCCAGCGTTTGTTTGTCGTAGTCGGTGAGTTCGCCTAACGCCGGCACTTTACCTTTGTAATATTTTTGCGTAAGTACCAATGCGCGATTGATAAAATTACCAAAAATGGCCACCAATTCGTTATTATTACGTGCCTGAAAATCTTTCCAGGTGAAGTCGTTGTCTTTAGTTTCAGGAGCATTGGCAGTCAAAACATAACGTAATACATCCTGTTTACCAGGAAATTCTTCCAAATATTCGTGGAGCCAAACCGCCCAGTTGCGTGAAGTGGATATTTTATCACCCTCCAAATTTAGAAACTCATTGGCAGGTACATTTTCGGGTAAAATATACGACCCTTCGGCTTTCAGCATAGCCGGAAAAACGATACAGTGGAACACAATATTGTCTTTACCGATAAAGTGAAGCAAACGCGTTTCGTCGTCTTTCCACCATTTTTCCCATGAGTCGGGCAACAGTTCTTTAGTATTTGAAATATAACCAATTGGCGCATCGAACCAAACATACAACACTTTGCCTTCGGCACCTTCAACCGGAACTGGAATTCCCCAATCGAGGTCGCGACTTACGGCGCGTGGTTGCAAGCCCATGTCGAGCCAGCTTTTGCACTGTCCGTACACGTTTGGTTTCCACTCTTTGTGGTCTTCCAGAATCCACTGGCGCAACCACGCTTCGTGTTGGTCGAGCGGAAGATACCAGTGTTTGGTCTCGCGCATGACTGGTGCAGAACCGCTGATAGCCGATTTTGGATTTATCAAATCGGTTGGATTCAACGACGTTCCACAAGCTTCACACTGGTCGCCATACGCATTTTCGTTTCCACAATGCGGACATTTACCGGTAATGTAGCGGTCGGCAAGGAATTGTTGTGCCGTTTCGTCGTAATATTGTTCGTTTGTTTTTTCAACAAAACCACCTTTATCGTAAATGGTTTTAAAAATCCCGGAAGCCACTTCGCGATGCGTAGCCGACGTGGTGCGCGAATAAATATCGAACGAAATACCAAAATCTTCGAAGGATTTTTTAATAATTCCGTGATAACGATCCACAATATCCTGTGGCGTAACACCTTCTTTTTTAGCTTTTATGGTAATAGGTACACCGTGTTCGTCGGAACCTCCGATAAAAAGTACTTCCTCTCCTTTGAGACGCAGATAGCGCACGTAAATATCGGCAGGAACATATACGCCAGCCAAATGCCCTATATGAACAGGACCATTAGCATAAGGCAAAGCAGAAGTGACGGTGGTACGTTTGAAGTTTGTCATAATTTTCCATTTTTTGGGAGTGCAAAGATACTGACAAATAATAAAATACTAAAACGTTGATATGCTAAAATATTGTTATACATTTGCTATTCCATATCTTTTATTAAAAATTTAAAAACAAACAACCATGATTTATTTAGTTATTATTGGTATTATTGTTTTTGCCATAGGTTATTCGGCAAAGAAATCGAATTCACAGTTTTCTCCCTACAGCGGAATTGTGAAAATTGTTGGTATTGTCCTCGTTGTTACCGGATTGTTTTCGGCTTCGGTAGTGCAGATTAATCCAGGCGAAGTTGGAGTGCAAAAACTTTTTGGTAAGGTAAATAATAATATATTAGTCAGCGGATTAAATATTGTAAATCCGCTCGTTGAAGTTGTTCGCTTTGATACCCGCACGCAAAATTACACGATGTCGGGGGTGATGGATGAAGGTGATAAATCTTCGGACGATGCCATTCGTGTGCTTTCGGCTGATGGACTCGAAGTAATTATTGATCTGACGGTGCTCTATAAGGTAATCCCGTCCGAAACTCCACGCATTTTACAGCAAATAGGTACGGATTATAAAAACACCATAGTTCGTCCGATATGTCGTACAAAAATCAGGGATAACGCTGTTTATTACGAGGCAGTTGCTTTGTATTCTACAAAACGTGACGAGTTTCAGGCACGGATTTTTAAAACCATTGAATCGGATTTTAAAAGTCGCGGGTTGCTTTTGGAGCAGCTTTTGGTACGAAATATTACATTGCCTCAGTCGGTAAAAGCCACGATTGAATCGAAAATCAACGCCGAACAGGAAGCGCAAAAAATGACTTTCGTGCTTCAGAAAGAAAAACAGGAGGCCGAGCGTAAGCGCGTGGAAGCACAGGGCATTGCCGATTATCAGAAAATTATAAGTACCGGTTTGAGTGACAAACAGTTGCAGTACGAAATGATAAAAGCAATTTCCACATCGCCCAATGCAAAATTAATTATCATGGGTGGTGGAAAAAATTCCACTCCGGTAATTCTTGACGCTAAATAAATATTGATGAATAATTAAATCCCTGTAAAATCCTCACACGCTTTTTCGTAATCATCAGGGCGACCAATATCGAGCCAATAGCCGGAATGCACTTTTACAGTGGCCGGCTTTTGGTTTTTAATGAGGTCGAGCATTAGGTGGTCGAAGCCATAAAACTGATTTTCGGGGATGAAATTCAGGATTTCTTTGTTAGCCATATAAACTCCCATGCTTACCTTATACGTTGTGGTGGGTTTTTCGATAAAGTTTACCAGTTTATTATCGCTTCCGGTTTCCAGTACGCCATAATCCACTTTTTGTTCGCGTGTATAAGCCGAGACTGTGAAGATATTTTCTTCGTTTATGTGATTTTCATAAAATGCTCCAAAATCCAGATCTGTCAGTACATCGCCATTCATTATCAGGAAATTGTCGGGCAAATCATTGATTAATTTCAATGGTCCCATGGTGCTGAGCGGTTTATCTTCGAGCGAATAGTCGATAGTGATACCCCATTTGCTGCCATCGCCACAGAAAGCCCTGATTATATCCGCCATGTGATTGACGGTTATCGTCACCCTGTCGAAGCCATTTTGAGCTAATTTACGGATGATTATCTCAAGAATTGGCATTTCGCCAATCGGAACCAATGGTTTCGGCAGACTTATGGTATATGGTTTCAGGCGGGTTCCTTTGCCTCCGGCAAGAATTACGGCACGTTTAGACATTGTAAATATCTGTTTTAAAATACGATAAGTTGTTTTTTATCCACTCAATGGTTTCTGTTAATCCACTTTCGAGCGTGTAGCCGGGTTTCCATTGTGTATTAGCAATGATTTTTGAATTGTTACAGAATAATCGTTCTACTTCACTTTTATCCGGGCGAATACGTTGTTCGTCGGAGCGGATTTCAACCTCTGTTCCAATTAACCGGGCAATCAGTTTTACTAAATCGCCAATGGTTATTTCTTCGCTCATGCCAATGTTGGTGATTTCGCCAAAAAGTCCTTCGGCTAAGGCAATCTGCAGAAATCCGTTTGCCGTATCTTTCACAAAAGTGAGATCGCGGGTAGGTGTGAGGTTGCCCAGATTAAGTTGTTGCTTTCCGCTTAATATTTGGGAAATAACAGTTGGGATAATGGCACGGGCCGATTGTCGCGGACCGTATGTGTTAAACGGCCGAACAATTTTTACCGGCAAATCAAATGATTTGTAATAGCTTATTGCCAACTGGTCGGCACCAATTTTGGTGGCTGAATAAGGCGACTGGCCAACCATGGGATGATTTTCATCGATCGGAACGTATTGAGCAGTTCCATAAGTTTCGCTGGTCGAAGTAACCATGATCTTTTCGACACCCAACTGACGGGCCGATTGCAGAATATTATAGGTGCCGTCGATATTGGTTTTGATATAAGCCTGTGGCGAAACATACGAATACGGAATGCCAATAAGCGCTGCCAAATGAAAAACACTGTCGCAGCCCTGCATGGCTGCAAATACCGAGTCCATGTCGCGTATGTCTCCTGTGATTACTTCAACATCGTTTTTCACAGACGAACTATCAAGCCAACCCCACTTGTTCGACGAGTTGTAATGTACAAAAGCTTTTACGTCATAACCTTTGCTAACTAAAAGTTCTGTGAGATGTGAGCCTATAAAACCACCGGCTCCGGTAACTAATATCTTTTTCATTTCAAATTAATTAGTTCTTTTATTCCTTCTTCCAGCGAAATTGCGGGTTTCCAGCCTGTTTCGTTTTTGATTCTCGAAATGTCGGCAATGGTATCCATTACTTCGTTTTGGCGAATTTCGTTGGTACAGGTATATTCAATTTTATTTTCAAAATTTGCACAAACCAGTTCAATCACTTCTTTTACAGAATAACTTTTGCCTGAACCCAGGTTGTAAATCTGCATTTCAGGCGTTGCTGGTGTTTTTATGATGGCATGAACCGCCTCTACAACATCGGTTACATGGATATAATCGCGTTTCGGACGATCGTCTTTTATAACAATTTTACTTGTTTTTGCCTGATTTATGATTGTTGGAATCAGAAAATCAGGATTTTGTCCTTTGCCGTAAATATTGAACGGGCGTAAAATTGTAACAGGAACTTTAAAGTCACGGTTGTAACCTTCACACAGACTTTCCGAAATCAGTTTTGTTTGTGCATAAGGGTTATAAGCCCGCTTTGGATGATTTTCGTCAATTGGCTGATAGTCGGGAGTGCCGTACATGTACGAACTGAAAAATATCAAACGTGCGTTATTTTGTCTGCACAATTCCAGCATGTTCAGCGTAGTGATAAAATTTGTTTCGTAAAAAAGTACCGGCTCGACAAACGAAGCCGGGACAAACGAAAGATTTGCCAAATGAATAACAACATCAACCCCTTCTATTTGTGAAATCTCGTTCCTGTTTTTTATATCAATACCATCACTCAGGTCGCAAAGAACTAACTCATAACCCGCACTTTGCAGTTTTTGGGTGAGGTAAGTGCCTATAAATCCTTTATTTCCGGTAACTAATATACGCATCCCTATTATTTTTTATAAAACAAATAGTTTAAACCATCATTGCAAAAACTATCAAAACCTGCATTTTCAATTTGTTTTACAATTTTGAGTGTGTCTTTTTTACTGTACCCTTCGACCGAAATATGGTGGAACTCAATGAATAACTGGTCGACAATTTTAAGGGCATCGATATTTTTTTTGTTGAACAACGTGTATTCGGCGCCTTCTATGTCAATTTTTAGTAAATCAACTTTCAGTAAACCAGCAATCTCAAACAGGCCGGGTAAATCTATAAGTGTAACCTCGTACTCGGTAATGTTGTCGTTCAATACATTCTTGTGTGAATTAAGCAATGAACCACTTTCGCAATGCTCGGCTTCGTAAAATGTTGTTTTGCCGTTTTCGGCTGACAAGGCATATTGCAGATGTCGGAAGTTCTCAGGATAACTTTCCTCAATTTTTTTCAAAAACGGCGCATGCTTATGAGTGGGATCAACAGCAAAAGCTTTCAGATTATGTTTTTTTATCAACGTAACCGAGAATTCAGCTTCGAAACCACAACCTACATCAATTATATTGCTTGTTTTATTAAGACGGTCGAAAAAAACATAATTTGGTTCAAAACCGGTAAGCCCGAGTTTTTTGTATTTGTTTGATTGAATGAGTTTTAAAATATCCATTTTTAATGCCAACGGATATTTTACATATTTACCAACTAATTTTACAAAGCTCTTTATATTCATTTTTTTGTGCTGATTTCAAAATATTACGCAAAGTTAATCAAAAAAAGGGAAATTATAAAGTTAGTGGATGTTTACGTATCTTTGTGCTCAAAACAATAGAGAATGCAAATCGTATATATAAAACCCAACAATTCTTCTTTTATTCGCGGCGATGAAGAAATTCTGGCCCGCCACTACAAGGTTTTAACGGTGTTGTTAAATCAATCGAAAGGCAATTTGGTGTATTCGCTGAATATGCTTAAAATGTGCTTCAGGTTGTTGTATAATGGTTTGTTTTTCAAAACAATTTTTGTGTGCTGGTTTGCCGATTATCATGCGGCTCTTATGGTGTTTTTAGCCAGAATTACGGGAAGTAAATCGGTTATTTTTATTGGCGGACAGGAAGCGGTGTGTTATTGGGAATTGGGAAAAGGTGTTTACCGGAAAAAAATAAGAGCGGGTTTTGTAAAATATTCACTGAAAAATACCACCCGCGTTATTGCTAATCACCATTCGCTTATTTACCACGAAAACAGGTATTATAATGCTGAAAATCCGCATATTGATGGTGTAAGGCATTATGTAGAAGGATTTAAGACTCCTGTTGATATAGTCTATAATGGTATTGATCCCAAAAAGTTTGTGCGCGATTACAGTATTGCCAAGCAGCAAAATCTGATTTTGACGGTTGGAACCATGAATCACTTAGGCGATTTCCAAAACAAGGGATTCGATATGTTTATTCAGGTAGCTACCCGCAATCCGCAGTGGGATTTTGTACTTATCGGGTTGAACAGAAATTATGTTGATTGGGTCGAAGCCAATTATAAAGTGTCCAGAATACCAAATCTTAAAATTATTCCCACCTTTTGCCCGCACGAAGTACTGAGCGAAAATTACAACAAAGCCGGGGTGTTTGTTCAGGCATCGATTACCGAAGGAATGCCAAATACCCTGAGTGAGGCCATGCTTATGGAATGTGTTCCGGTAGGATCGAATATCAATGGAATTCCCGATGCCATTGGCGATACAGGAGTTGTGGTTATGCACCGCAAGGTGGAGGAAATTGAAAGCGCTATCGGTAAGGCAATGGAAATGGATACATCCAAAGCAGCCCGACAGCGCGTCATTGAACTTTTTTCGTTTGAAAAACGCGAAAAGCAGTTGGCTGATATTTTTGTAAAATTATAGCCGGTTTTTGTTCAATACCACCTCCGTTTAAACCAGAAAGCCAGATTCACCAAAGCAATCATTACCGGTACTTCCACTAACGGACCGATAACGGCGGCAAATGCTTCGCCTGAGTTTATTCCAAATACGGCAATGGCTACAGCTATGGCCAGTTCGAAGTTGTTGCTTGCGGCTGTGAACGACAAGGTTGTCGACTGTTCGTAGTTGGCTCCGGCTTTTTTGCTCATCCAAAACGAACTTACGAACATGATGATAAAATAAAGCAGTAAGGGAACGGCTATCAGCAGAACATCAATAGGAATTTTTACGATATATTCGCCTTTAAGCGAGAACATAACCACAATGGTAAACAGTAAAGCAATAAGTGTAAGAGGACTTATTGCAGGGATGAATTTGGTGTGATACCATTGTTTGCTCTTTACCCGGATAAGAACAAAACGGGTTAAGAAACCGGCGATAAACGGAATGCCAAGGTAAATAAATACGCTTTCGGCAATTTGCCCGATGGTGATTTTTGAAACGGCTTCGCTGGTAGGTATGCCAAACCACGCCGGAGCTACTGCAATAAAAAACCAGGCGTACACCGAAAAGAAAAGCACCTGAAACACGCTGTTGAATGCTACCAAGCCCGCTGCATATTGTGTGTCTCCCTTTGCCAGATCGTTCCACACAATAACCATGGCAATGCATCGCGCCAGTCCAATCATTATTATACCGTACACGTAAGGCAGGTTTGCATTATTTTCGCCCGGAAAGAATTTAAAGAGCAATACCGCCAATGCAAACATAAGTGCCGGACCTATTATCCAGTTTTGAACGAGCGATAGCCCGAGAACTTTCCGGTTACGAAATACTTCGCCCAGTTCTTCGTATTTTACTTTTGCCAGAGGCGGATACATCATTACAATCAGTCCGATAGCAATCGGAATATTGGTTGTGCCCACAGATAAACTGTTCCAGAAACCGGCAATTTGCGGAAACAACCAACCCGAAGCAACACCGGTTGCCATGGCGAGGAAAATCCAGAGCGTCAGAAGTCTATCTAATGTTTTTAGTTTTGTCTTCATTTTCGTTATTTTCATTTTTGGGTTTGTTACTCACAATCGGAATGTATTCCTCTTCTTCGATAGAGTTATTATTTCCGCTACACGAATACTGCACGCGTACCAGACTCTTTTTTGTAATTTCGCTGTACTCTTCTGCCTGCGATTTGGTTGAATTTTCTGAATTCTTCATCTCGTTTCAAATGGTTATAGTTTTACATTTTTTCAGCCGAAATGGTAATGCTGTAAATACCAGTATCTCCTTTTCTGAACTGTTCAAGCCCGGTTGTATCCATGTATTTCTTCAAAATATCCTCCGGAATGACAATGTCTTTCTTCTTGTGAATTTTTATATTCAGGAAACCTGTGTTCCTGATAATATTCAGGTATTCGTTTATTTCGATAGCACCTGAAACGCAGCCTGCATACATTTCAGCATCTTTCTGTAACTTTTCCGGCAATTCACCTTTAATTACCACGTCCGATACACAAAAATGTCCGCCGGGTTTCAGTACACGTAACATTTCCGCAAAAGCTTTTGTTTTGTCCGGAACAAGGTTCAGTACACAGTTGGAGACAATTACATCGAACTGATTATCTGCCAGTGGCATTGCTTCGATATCTCCTTTTATAAATTCTACGTTTGAGAAACCAAGTTTAGTGTTGTTGATTCGGGCTTTCTCAAGCATGGCATCTGTGAAGTCGATACCGGTGACTTTGCCTGTTTCGCCAACAATAGCACGTGCCACAAAGCAATCGTTGCCTGCTCCGCTGCCCAAATCAAGCACCGAATCTCCGGCTTTTATCGAAGCAAATTGTGTGGGAATGCCGCAGCCCAACCCCAAATCTGCATCCGGATTATACCCTTTTTCTTTATCGTAACTTTCGGCAAAGACTGCATAATCTATCGTACAACAACTGCTCCCAACTCCGCAACACGAAGTTTCATTCTGAATTTTGGATTGTTTGGCTATTTCGCCATATTTTTCCTGAACAACGAATTTTAAATCTTCAGCTTTCATAAATTCTAATACTTAAATATTTATACCAAATTTTTTCAAAACAACCATCATGATAAAATACCCAATTACCATGACGGTGAGCGAAATCCCCATTGATAGCCAGAAGTCCACATTCTTTTTCAGTAAAACCGGAAAAAGAATAAAGAATATAAGTGATGGAATGACTAACCAGAAAATTCCCTTCGATTATTCTGCAATTTTAGCTGTGTCTTTCGTGTCGATATACATCCACACAAAAGCCAGTAACGACACCAGAGGAATGGATGCCAGAATACTACCAATAGTGGTGCTTCGTTTCGAAATTTCGGAAATTGCTACCAACGTTACCGACGATAGCAATACTTTTACAATATAGTAAATCATAATTGTGGTTTTATTTGTTCCGCGTATAGTTTGTAGAAACCTTCTTTGATTTCATCACGCACACGGATAAATTCGCTCCAAATGTATTCGTCGGTGCCTGTAACGTGGCTCGGGTCGTCGAAGCCGATATGAAGCCGGTTTTTTACTTTTCCAAAAAAGGCAGGACACTCCTCGTTAGCACCGCCGCAAACGGTAACCACATAATCCCATTCCTCGTTTAAGTATTTTTCAACCGAATCGGAAGTGTGGTTGCTTATGTCTATTCCGGCATCTTTCATGGCTGCCACCGCTTTTTGGTTGAGTTTGCCTGAGGCTTGTGTACCCGCCGAACATACTGTAATGCGTGAGTCGAACGATTGTAACCAGCCGTGAGCCATCTGGCTGCGGCATGAATTTCCTGTACAAAGAATTAATACTTTCATGTGTTTATAATTTATTTTTTAATTGTCACATGGAACTCGCACATAAACATCCCCTTGTGTGTCAAAGGTTATTTGTCGTGCTCGTTTCATGTGTAAATAATTGATTTTATTTAATGTTTGAATTTAAAATAAATAGTTGAATAAGAATCCGACAAGCATAATACCTGTGCCTACAATGGCTGCAAAGGTGATTATGAATTGTATTTTGAGTACTTTGCGAAGTATAATCATTTCGGGTAGCGACAAGGCAATGACCGACATCATAAATGCAAGCGAGGTGCCCAGAGCTGCTCCTTTTTCGATAAGTACCGATACGATAGGTACAATGCCTGCCGCGTTGGAATACAACGGAATTCCTATCAGTACCGATAGTGGTACGGCATACCATACATCTTTTCCCATAAGCGAAGCCATAAATTCGGCGGGAACATAGCCATGTGCGCCCGCGCCAACGGCAATTCCCAGGGCCACATAGAGCCATACTTTGCTTACAATGTCTTTTACAGCAGCCATTCCCATTTCTATACGGGTGGCAAAATTGATTTTATCTTCTGTTTCGTCGTCGTGCGATAGCTGAGTGGCATATACCCAACTTTCGACCCACTTTTCCAGTTTTAGTTTCCCGATAATCCAGCCGGCAACAATGGCTATGGCAAGTCCTGTAAGGATATAAATCAGTGCCGTTTTCCAACCAAACATGCCATACAGCAAAATAACAGCAACTTCGTTTATCATGGGAGCTGCAATCAGAAAAGAAAATGTGATGCCCAGCGGTACGCCGGATTCAATAAAGCCCAGAAAAAGCGGAATGGCCGAGCACGAACAAAAGGGTGTGACAATGCCTAACAGGGCTGCCATTACATTGCCCGTGAACGTTCTTTTTCCTTCTAATGCTTTACGGGTGCGTTCAGGCGTAAAGAAGCTACGCAGAATACCTACAAAAAAGATAATCAGTATCAGAAGCAAAAGCACTTTGGGGAATTCGAAAATGAAAAAGCGCAGCGCTTCGGTAATATGGGCACCTTTGCTCATGCCGAATACCTGATCGATGAGCCAATCGGTTATGGATTGCAAATTAAAATACACTGCTATCCATACGGGCAGAAGGAGCATCGGGATAAGTGTTTTTTTGTTGATTGTCATTTCCTTGTTTTTATTTTAATTCGTAAAATTACGAACATTGAATCCAAAAAATATATTTATCTCCCAAACAAAACCCATACATAATACAAGCCTACCGCAATAAAAACAACCGATACCACCCTGCGAAACCAATATTCAAAAACCTTGATACGGTTGTAAAGTTTGCCTACATTGCCCACGGCAAAAGCGAGTAACCAGGCAAACAGGATAACGGGCAGCCCCGTAGCAACAGCAAAAACCACAGGTAAATACAACCCGCTGGCACTGGCTACGGTCATCGGTATTAGCATGGCAAAATACAACACTGCACTGTATGGGCAGAAAGCCACTGCGAACACCATTCCTAATAAAAAAGTGCTCCAATAACTGTTTTTACTTTTTTCGCCCAGCTTCCCGGTTAGCTGCGTAAAGCCCGGGAGTTTTATTTTAATCACATCGAGCATAAATAGTCCAATCACAATCATTAAAGGTCCTAATAATTTTTCGCCCCATCCCTGAAAAAGCAGTGAAATATCCAGTTTGCTGGCTCCAAAGAATATGACTATCGCCAATAATGTATAGCTGAAGGCTCGTCCCAATGTGTAAATAATGCCGTTGTAGAAAACCGTTTTTCTGTTTTCAATATTTCTGCTGATAAATCCAATAGCAGAGATATTGGTAGCCAGCGGGCAAGGACTTATTGCTGTCATAAGTCCCAGCACAAAGGCCGTGATAAATGAATATTGCGTATTGTCTAAAATGCTTTGTAATAATTCCATCTTTCAAATAGTAAATGAATTAATGGTAAATTAAAACAGAGGATCTATTGCCTTCTTAATCTCAGCTTTCAGTTTTTCGGGATTGCTTTTGGCGTACATAAATCCGGTGTCGGTAAGATCGAATCGCTTGTTGCCGCTAATGATTAAAAGTGCCTGCCCTTCGGCTTTGCATTTCTCAGCCATTGCTTTGCTTTGCTTCTCGTCCAGATTGATTGACTTAAAACTGATTTTACCCGCTTTGTTTTGAGCCGGATATAGTGTTGCAATTGCTTTTTGAGTTTCTGTTTCTACTGCCTGACAGGTAACACAACGTCGCGTAAAGTGAAAATAATACACTTCAACTTTGGTGGCATTGGTTGGAGTGTTTGCTTTCTGTGTTTTTACGGCATCTGCTGCAAACACCGTCAGCGTTGAAATAACTATGACTAATAATACGCTTAGCTTTTTCATATTGTAAATACTTTATTGGTTAGTATATCTTTCAATTCGCTGTTGGATGGCACGCGACCTTTTACCACTATTTTTCCATCTACTACCAGAGCCGGTGTGGTCATCACGTTAAACTTCATAATTTCCATAATGTCTTCCACTTTGGTTATTGTAGCTGTGAGCTTGTTTTGCTCAGCTACTTCGCGCACTGCTTTTTCAAGCGATTTACATTTGGCACAGCCGGTGCCTAAAACTTTAATGTCCATGTTTTTTGATGTGATGATGTGTTAATGTGATGATATGGTGATGTGTTAATCCCGATTCTCGGGACAAGTTGTGATGATGTGATGATATGATGATTAAGGAAGACAACATGCTGCTTTTTCTTTTTTTCCTTCAAAAAATACGTTGAAAAACTGTTGTGCTTTTGCCCAGTTTTCGGCGTGAATACAGTATTTTACCTTGGGCGTTTCTATTTCGCCCTGAATGAGGCCGGCATCTTTTAGTTCTTTCAGGTGTTGCGATACGGTGGCTTTGGCAATGGGCAGTTCGTTGTGTATGTCGCCAAAGTAGCAACTGTCCAGCGAGGCCAGAAAACACAGTATTTCGATGCGGGTGGGATGCCCCATGGCTTTGGCAAAGCGGGCCAGTTGTTCTGAATCAATGTCTTTGTTGCAGCAGTTCATGATTGTTATTGTTTTTATGTTTGTTGTTCGCAAAATTACGAACAATATTTGTTTGATAAAACCAAATTGACGGAAGAATTTGGATTTTTAGATTTATTTTGCTATTTTTGAATTTAATTTGTTATTAAGCTGTATGTTTATACAGTAAAATCAATTGTAGGCAATGCTTGCATTTATCGATACACACACGCACCATTTACACACCGAAAATCCGTTTGCGGTAATCAACCTTGCGCCGGGCAATGTAGAAGATGTGCTCCGAACTTCCGAATATCGTTTTTTCTCGGTAGGTATACATCCCTGGCATGTACACGAAACCGATCCTACTGTTATCGACCTGCTCGACAAAGTGCTTGCTGCAGATTGTATAAAAGCCGTTGGCGAGTGTGGGCTCGACCGCAATTCGCGGGCCTCGTTCAAAGAACAGGGCTATTTTTTCGAACGTCAGGTTCTGCTTTCCGAAAAGTACGAAAAACCACTCATCATTCATTGTGTGGCGGCTTTCAACGAAATTATTCTGCTGCGCAAGCGTCTGAAACCCACGCAAAACTGGATTATACACGGTTTCAGGGGTAAGCCCGAAATGGCTTCGCAGCTTTTGCAGCATGGTTTTGCTATTTCTTACGGCGAAAAACTGAATCCGAAAAGTGTGGAAATAACCCCGCTCGACAAACTCTGCATCGAAACTGACGAAAGCTCAGTGCCCATCGACGAAACATACAAACAAATTGCAGCCATTAAAAACTGCCGCCCCGACGAACTGAACGCTGCCTGCCGGCTGCTAAAGCTCTATGTTTGTTAACCCCCCGAAGCTATTTCTTGTCTTTCATAGTTACCCCGAAAATGGGTAAAATGCCCGGCTATACCGCTATCGTTACACGGCATGTGCTATTGGCACGCCATGAAAATTCGTTGAAACAAGGGAAAATCTGAAGCGAATACGCTAAAAGTTAAAAAAATAAGGCGAAAATCGTTTGGAAAGGACGAAAAGTTAAAAAGATAAGGCGAAAATTGATTTGGAAAGCACGAAAGTGTCTTGTCCTAAATTAGCTTGACAGATTTATAACTAATTTCTACTTTATTGCTAGAAGTGAAATATCATTCCTGTTTAGAGATATATGGTTGATTTGAATTCCTGAAAATTTCCTCTATTATAAATAACATTTCTGATTTTCGATACAACGTTTTTTCTTATTTCTGTTTTCAATTACAGCTCCTAATCAGAGTCCTGATTTGTTTCACAGCTATATTTTTAATTACTTTTTTCTCAGACCTTTTTTTTGATATGCCCTAAAATGTCTGACAGGTAATTCCAAGCAAGGATTTATCGTTAAATACTATCCGCCAGTTGGCGGATGGAGATTTAATGATAAACCCCCTGGGGCTTGTCCTTGATTGGAATGGACTGTCAGGCTACCTTTGCATTTCAATAAAATTGTCTGCAGATTCAAACTCCCTTTTCTGCCATCTTTTTTTTAATTCCCCTTTGTGTGTATGTGCTTCAACCGGAGTCATATAATCACAACTGGCATGAGGTCGTTTGTTATTATACTTATAAACAGCAATCTTTACAGCTTCATTGGCCGCTAAATAGTCCGCAAAGGATTCATCCAGACCGTATTCTGTTTTTAATATCCCGTTTACCCTTTCAGCAATTGCATTTTCGTACGGATCACCGTTCTCGGTCATAGAGATCTTTATTTCACACCCATTGAGATAGTTTACATAATCATTACAACAATACTGTATTCCACGATCTGAATGATGAATTAGTTCATTTTTCTTTACCACTTCGCCCTTAACAGCCATTTTAAGTGCATTTAAAGCGCCTTCGCTGGTCAAATCGGGCCAAAGACACCAACCTACAATTTTCTTTGAATAAGCATCTGTTATCAGTGATAAATATACAAATCCCAACTTGGTGCGAATATAAGTTATATCGCTTACCCAAAGTTTCCCTGAAGAATTGAACTCCAAATTGGTTTGACCCCCTATTTCTTGGACAGTTTTAACTAATAAGTTTGAGACAAAGTTAGTCTCGTTTGTGTATTTTTCTTTTTCTGACCCCAAGCAAATTTAGCTTCAGCTTCCGTACTTGTCAAGGGCAAGCCAAGTGGCTTCGCCACCCTTGACAAGTACGGAAG
>JAYRXP010000501.1:0-4603 GCA_041917395.1 Paludibacter sp. | reverse complement strand
TGTTTGTGCCAATCAGCACCTGTCCGTTCTGTTCACGCAGAATGTGTTGCAACATCTCACTCTTACCACCACCACTGGCACCTTCGTGCATAAAGGTAGTTGTGTTGTCGTACGGACTAACGGCCTGAACTGTAGAGCAATGGGCTGTTATCCAGCCTTCGCGTTCACCTTTTGTGAGCAACGCACCATAAAGCCCTTTTTTTGCACTTGGGCCCGGGTAAAGGTTGTATGCGTAAATTTCGTGACGATTTTCAGTACGGTTGTGGACAACAATCTGTTTCCCGTCGAAATGTGTATGGCGGAATGTCGGAGCTACATATATAATCGAGTCGATGCTGAAATCGGCAGGAATATCGTAGGTGGGCACCATTACCTGAAGCATGGCAAGTCCCATGGCAAAAAATCCTGCATTGGCAGGAGCAATGGCTATACCTCCAACCCCGATTCCTTCGCGGCCTGCAAAATACAGAAAAACAGCCAAATCCTGTTCTTTCAGCCAATCGAATGTTTCTCCCTTTAGTTTGTCGAACGAATAGCCGAAACGACCGGAGAATGTGTCTTTATCTGTTGGCAGGTTATCGGCAATTGCCATTGTGTCCGGGTCGCGCCGACGCATATACGGATCGGTGTAATTGGCTGAAATTCCGTTAGTCACTTTGTGAACAATGGCTTCGGTTATCACGCCTTTTCCGGGAACATCGTAGCTTACTTCGTAAGTGCTGTTGCCCGAACCACCAAGAGCTGCTTCTGCAAGTTGTTCTACTGTATCGTAAACTGTGTAACTTTTGCATGAATTAAGTACGTTTAGTAACTCTTCCGGTAAAACAATGCCCTTGTTTTCTAATTGGGAAATTAATTTACACATCTTTTTTAACCTTTAAATTCTGAATAAAAATATTTTAGCGATACAAAGATAATATCTGTAGCTTAATAAATGAAGTAATACTTAATTATATAACAATATTTAAGTTATTTGGACGAAATGGCGGTGCAAAGTAGTTGGCTTTCGCCTTTGAAGATGTTCTGAATTCGGAAATTTCGTTTTCCATTGAAATAGACCGAGTCGCCGGGTTGCACAACAAAACTCTTGTTGTCAATTTCGAGTTGTATTTCACCCGAGAGCAGGTACCCGAAAATTTGTCCTTTGTGCTGCTTGAAGAGTTCCAGACTGTCCGAGTTTTCAATAAATTTCAGAATAAAGGTTTCCATCTGTTTCGACACATCGTGCTGCGATACAATAAAAGTTTCTGTACCCGAGTCGTTGCGTTCTACAAACAGATTTTCTTCTTTACGAAAAACAGGGTTGTTGAAAAGAGATTCATTCTCGCCAATTAATTCTCCTACAGTTGTTTGAAGGTTGTCGGCAATGAGTTTAAGTGTAATTATGGATGGAAATGTTTTGGCTTTTTCAATTTGCGAAAGTGCACTTGGCGATACCCCAACACGTTTTGCAAGATCATTTAGTTGCATCCCTTTGTGTTCGCGCATTCGCTTTATTCTTTCGCCAATTCTATTCATAAAACTTCAATTTTTTATGCAAAGATACAATAATATCTTTAAAAATTAAGTAGTGCTTCATTTTTAGTGTGTAAAATGAACCATAGTTGTTGTTGCTATTGATATGTGAGAATAGAATGATGAGCCGGTAAAAGTATACTGCCATACTTTGGTCAGTTATCCGACATATAATCTACAATCCATTTGTCTAAGTCAGTGTTGGCATCCAAGCCAAGGCGTATCTTTATTGTTTTCCGGCGATTATAAAGTGTATTCTTGTTCATATTCAAAAGTATGCAGGAATCAGGAATGCTTATTTCTAAACATATAAGTGCAATAACAACACAATCAGTATCAGTCAATGCATTAAACGTTGTTTTTAATTTGGAAATACGGCTATCAAACAAATTGTCAACTTCCTGAATGAAAACCGGCCAGTCCTTTTCCGACAAAGTCGATTGTTTTGTTATTTCCTGAAGAAATTGTTCCATCTTGCCCAGGACTAATAAGCTCTTGTTTAATCTGTTGAACGAAAGTGTATTTCCGATTTTACTCTGCGTTTTAAGTTTCAAAAGTTCCCGTTTTTGTCTGTTTTGGGTTTCTACGGTTTCTTTACTGAATCTTAATCGTTGTTTTTCCATTTCATCTTCAGCCTGCTTTTGTTTAGATTTTGATCTGAATAACAGAAATAATACAAGTACGATTAAAAAGCTTATTGCCAGCGATATAATCCAGATAACTTTGGTTTGATTTGCAATTTTCAACGATTTGTTTTCTATCTCTTTTTGAGTCAAATCATATTGTTTGTCTATAATATGAAGTTGGCTTGCCATATTTTCACTTGTCATTGAATCTCTTATCACATACGATTCTTCTAAATGTTTATATGCTCTTCTGTAATCAGCTTTATTGTATGAAATTATAGCGGCCGAATGCAATGCAACCAGTTTCTCAATTGTACCTCCTTGTGCCTCAGCTGCCATTTTAAGATAGTAATTTGCTGATTGTATATTGTTTAACCTTGAATAGGAATAGGATAGAAATGCGCTATAGTAACTTCGATTTGAAGGAAAATATCGAAAAGATTGAAGTAAATATATAATAGAACGATTATAATCCTTATCGGAAAGTAAAATACCTTGATTTGATAGAATAGTATAATAATTGACAGAATCTGCTGTTTCATAAGCAAGTTCATAGACCCATCTTGTTTGGTTACTTTCGTCTCTAAAATTGTAAATCACTTTGCAAATCACTCTTTAAGCCCCTTCAGGGGTTTGGGGTGATCTTTGTTTAATCATATTTCCATAGCCATCATTCTCAATATAACCTATAATCTTTAAACAATACCTTCAAAACACCTTCAACTATCAATCAAATCACCTTCAAAACACCTTCAAAAAATCCGGTCTCCGTCAAAACGCCTTCATTTCAGTGTTGGCAAACTTGTTGTAAAATCCAATGGCGTAGGGCGCTACAGCTTTTACGAACTATCGCTTGTTACTGATCAAACGCAGGTGTGTGAACGTAAAAGAACGATTCGAAAAACTGAGAGTCTGATCAACTCAATGTGGACAGAATCAGATTGCAAAATAAGAATGTTTAACGCCTAAAAATTATAAAAATGGCAACACTCAATTTAGGTATATTGGGAGGATTCTCGGGTACCGTTGGAACCGTGGTGGGTAGCACCAACAAAAAAGGGGATGATATTATCAGAGCCAAATCGAAGAAACGTCGTTCTGCAAACACAGAAAGACAAGTGAGTCAACAAACCAAATTCGGCACGACTACCGGCTTTATGCAGCCAGTGAATGCCTTGCTGAAAACGGGTTTAAAACAGAAGGCCTCAGCTGAAAACATGTCGGCATACAATTATGCCTGCCGGCATGCTTTAAAAAATGCAGTGACAGGAACCGATGCCCAACCCGAAATAGACTATTCGAAAATCATTATCAGCGATGGTGATTTGAGCCGAATTGCGGGAGCAACGGCAATCAAAGAAGGAGACAACATAAAATTCAGCTGGAGCGACAGTGTAGAATCGGCAGTAGGCAAGGCAACGGACAAAGTAAATCTGTTGGTTTACAACGTAACGAATGGTGAAATCAGTTATTCGATGGGCGAAATACTTCGTTCTGCCAAAACAGCGAATTTACCAATTCCTTACAGCGAAAGCGGCGACCAACTGCTGTTCTACCTGTTCTTTCAGTCGGCTTCCGACCCAACGTTGGTTTCGACCAGTCAGTATTTGGGTACAGTTACGGTAGCTGAATAGTTGGTTAGCGTCCGGTCAACAATTTCACCCCGCGACAAAGCAAGTAAAAATTGCTGTGTTGCGGGGTGTTTTTTATTCATTCTCAGAACTATTGTTCATCCAAAAGTGTTTTAAATTTAAATTCGCCAAAATTATAAATCCATGAAACGCACATTTAAATCTGTCTTTATTGCCATTACCGGAATTCTTGGACTTGCTGCCTGTGCAGAAACACCTGCATCACCCGATGTTGTTAAAAACTTTGACCTGAATAAATATTTAGGTACCTGGTACGAGATTGCACGGTTCGACCACAGTTTTGAACGGGGACTATCGAACGTTACGGCGAACTACAGCCTGCGTCCGGATGGGAAAGTAAAAGTAATAAACCGTGGCTTCAAAGAAAAGTCGAACACATGGAGCGAGTCGGTTGGAAAAGCTAAATTTGCAGGTGACAGGACTGTTGGAAGCTTGAAAGTTTCATTCTTCGGACCGTTTTACGGAGCGTATAATATCGTAAAACTTGACGAAAATTATCAATATGCATTGGTAATAAGCAACGGTTTCGACTATATGTGGCTACTTTCGCGCACCAAAACAATACCCGACGATATCAAACAACAATACCTCGACAGAGCCAAAGCACTGGGTTTTGACACCAGCAAACTGATTTGGGTAAAACAGGAATAAGTGTTGTCCGGATGAATTAATTCGTTCCCTCCATTTCTTCGGAGAGCATGTGTTCAAGCTCTTCAGGCTTTACATTGGTTGTTAACTGACCGTTGATAGCCCACGAAATGTGGCCTGTTTCTTCAGAAACTACTATGGCTATGGCATCCGAATTTTCGG
>JAYRXP010000500.1:0-9332 GCA_041917395.1 Paludibacter sp. | reverse complement strand
GAATTTGATTTATAAACCTGCGAATGAGGCATATCGCCAAATGCATCAGTCGTCAGGAGTGTTGAGTGCAAACGAATAGTTCGTGCAATAAGTATAAAATTCTTTGAATCAATTTCTTCGGCGGCCTTTATCAGGGAGTTTACATTTACTCCTATATCGTAAAAATGTCGTCTCCATTGCGGATGGCGGTTCATCGACAGCATTTCCCAACCACTTTTATAGGCATAAGCTCCTGTCTGACTTCTTCCTCCTGTGGTCAGAGCCTGCGAAAGATACATGCCATATTCGGCATGGTCATAACAAATCTGCGATGCATAGAACACAACAATCGGTAATGCCTGATCAACCGTAACAGTAGTTGGATTGTCGATGCTTGTATTCACATTAAGCCATTCCTCACAGCCGGTCAGTGAAAACAATGCTGCTAATACCAACATGGTAGTATATATTTTGAACGTCTTCATCTTCGTTAAATATTTAGAAATTAGCATTTAATGTGAAATTTAAACCTCTGGTAGTTGGAATAGGATAATTGTCTATTCCCATCGAACCCGTACCTCCGGCTGCTGTGTTCGCATTGATCTGCGGATCAGAACCTGTATATTTTGTTAAAAGGAAGAGGTTGGTTCCAGTCATAGAACAACTTAATCCCTTAATTGTGTTTTTGTTCTTTATGAGTTTGGATAAGTCGTAGGAGAGTGTAACATAACTCAGTCTGATATACGACCCGTCCTCGATAAAGTTTGAACTTACCCCTGCAAACGATTCTGTAATTGTACGATAGTCCAGTACAATGGGTGTGGTGTTTTTAATATACGAACCATCTTCCTGTTGCACCACTCCATCCCAGATTATTTGCCGGCCGCGATAAAACTCAAGATCTTTGTGTTGACCTGCTGTCCATAAGCCACGGCTTGTAACATTTACCACGTCGCCTCCAACTCTTCCATCGAACAGAAAACTCAACGACAACCCTTTGTATTTCATGGTTGAAGAAAGTCCAAGAAGAAAATCCGGTTCCCGGTTTCCGATAATTACACTTTTAGTTGGATTGATTTTAGGTTTGCCATCAGTACCCACAATAACTTTACCTTCAGGGTTTCTCAAATAATCTTTACCCGAAATTGCAGTCGTTGAGCCATGTAGATATGCTGTAGGGAAAATATCACCGTATTGTGTACCTTGTATTTCAACAATATCATCAGGCAAATCCACTACAACCCCTCTGTTGAGACCAAAATTGAGATTTGATGTCCAACTGAAATTTTTGTTTCTTACAATGTCCTGTTCCAGTGTAAACTCGATACCATGGTTTTTAATATTTCCTTCGTTTCTGGTTTGGAGAATATAACCGGAAGCAGGTGATACACGTACCGTAACAATTTGATTGTCAACCTGTGTTGAGTAGTAAGCTATATCAAGTCTGGTTCTGCTTTTGAAAAAGCGCAGGTCGAAGCCAACTTCCCACGAATCTGAAATTTCAGGCAATAAGTTGCTCGCAACCGATTTTGATGGGTCAACGCCGTAACCTCCATCGGGTAATGTGGGATATTGTGTGTATTTACGGTCGAATAAATACGGAGGTGCATCCTTACCAACCCGTGCCCAGTTACCTCTTAGTTTACCATACGAAAACACATCGGACTGAAGTTTGAAGAGTTCACTGAAAATCAGACCTCCGGTAATTGAAGGGTAATAATATGGATTGAATTGATATAAAATAGTCGAAGACCAGTCCCAGCGCGAAGTAACACTCAGATTGGCTAAGCCTTTATAATCGAACTTGAGTTCGCCAAAAACACCGGCATTCCTTCGCGTAGTGTGGTTTAGCGTTGCATCCTGCACCTTAATTACTTCGTCAACATTCGACATACTATAAATTCCGGGAATAATAAAGTTTCGTCCGGCCATTGATGACGATAATCCATCACGCATTTTCAGTTCTGTTCCTGCCAATAACTCGATATTGTAGTCTTTCGCTATCTCATATTTGTAATTGGCCAAAAACGAAGCAGTAAGCAGGCTGCTATTGCTGTTCGTAAAATCGTAGCTTCCAAAGTAATCCTTATCGACACTAACAATTTTTTCGGCATTGAAAAACGGAACTGAATTATAGTTTTTGTAGTAGGCCGAAAGAGCCTGAGCATAAAGTTCTGTCGTAGAATAATTTTTTTCCAAAGGAGGATTTGGGAGTATTACTGAGTCATCAAATTTCGGAACCGAATAACCATCGAAAGTGTAGTTGTTTTGATCATAACTCAATCGGGCTGTTAAATCCAGATTTTTAATCGGTTTAAAAATCAAACTTCCCTGCATTAAGTTACGTGTAGTTTTGTTTACACCATTGTCTTTCATGCGCGACCACATTGGACTTAGCGGAGATTCTTCCTTTTTTATGTCGTCGATGTAACGGAAACGTGGCCAGCCGTTTCGTTCGTAATCCATTATGTCATCGTTAATAGGCCAGGTGTAAACCGAAGCAATGCTTCCTGCACCACGGTAATTGGTGTTCAGAATGTCAATCGACATATTGGCGGTTAGTTTGGACGAAATATTGTAATTCCCTTTTAATTTTAATCCGATTTTTTTCAGATAATCATTCGGAACAATCCCTTCATTGCTCGAGTAGTTGGCTGAGGCCGATGATTGAAATTTATCTGAACCTCCACTTACCCTGATGTCGTATTTCTGATAAATCCCATCCTGCAGGTAGTTATCAATGTTATTGTATATCTTTTCGTTTTCATTAAGCAGAGGTCCCCAGCCACCACCTGTGAGAGGCTTGTAGAACCCAAGCGACCCCGGACTGAACATTTGCTGAATTTTAGGTAAGCGTACTGCCTGATCAATCTGAATTCCGGCACTTACATCGGTTGTGATTTTACCAACAACTCCCTGTTTTGTTGTAACCATAATCACACCATTGGCAGCCTCCTGCCCGTAAAGTGCGGCTGCAGCAGCTCCTTTCAGTACGGTTACATTTTCAATATCATTGGGATTGATAAGTGCAGCACTTGAACCACCACCTGAGATTGGCATTCCATCCACTATGAACAATGGCTCATTGTTTTGCGAACTGTTTATTGAAGAGATACCACGTAGAATGATCTGAGTTCCGGAGTTGGGCGAACCGCCTGCATTTGTCACCTTTACACCCGAAACTTTGCCCTGAAGTGAGTTTACGAAATTAGCTGATTTACTGTCGGTAAGCGATTCGGAGTTGAGGGTTTGTACCGCAAAGTTCAGTTTTTTCTTTTCCTGCTTTACGCCCATAGCGGTTACTACAATTTCGTCGATTGCTACTGCCCCTGAAGTCAGAATAACGTTGATGACTTTTTCGTTTCCGACTTTCCTTTCCTGTTTTTCCAGTCCGACATAGCTGATAACAAGCGTGGCGCCGGCCGAAACCTGTAGATTATAAACACCATCCAGATTGGTTATGGTACCGTTGGTAGTTCCTTTTTCAACTATAGATGCTCCGATAACCGGAAGTCCATCTTCTTTCGAAGTAACGGTCCCGCTTACAGCAATTTTCTGGCTGAACGCAAACCGGGAACACAACGCAAAAACGATGAGTAAAAGTGTGGTTCTTTTCATACGTAAATAATTGTTTTTCTAAGGTCACTTCGCTTATGCACCAAAATCCATTTCATGGATGACTTTTTGTAGAGATAAGCAATATTTATATATAAATTATTTATTGAACTTTTTATTAGTAAAATAATTTATTATATGGTACAAATATAGATACAATTGTTGATTTAACCAAGGTTTATGTTGAAATATTGCATTAAAATATTTAAAGTTTTGGTGATTGATTTAGTTATTAGCGGGGTAATTGTATATGAAAACAGGTGATAAAATTAAAAACTGACACTTAAATGCAAATATCAGTTTCAAATCTAAATGAATATTCATGCAAAAACGGTTTATTTGAAGTAGACCGTTTTTTGCAAACTTTGAGTGAAAAAGGTTGTTAACTTATTTTTTTTGGGTGCATTTATCCACCAGATACACGATGGACATATAAGGAATTCCACCATGTGTGTTCAGTCCGATTTCGCAGGTGCGACTGTTGCTGTAGCCCGTTTTCACGCTTGCTTTTTCGAGTTGCTGCCGTAGCTTTCGTAGCCCGTGTTCGTTTAGATCGGGAATAGTAAATCCCTTATCGCCGGCAAAACCGCAGCAAGCAAGTTCCTGTGGAACAAGTACATTTGTACTACACATGTTGGCAATTTTCACCAACATACTGTCTAATCCCATTTTGCGTGTGGAGCAGGTCGGAAAAACGGTAATAGCTTCGTTGGTCGGCACAAAATCGAGTTTATCAAGCAAAAAGTTATGAATAAACTCCACCGGTTCAAATAATTGCAACGCGGGCATGGTGTGACGCATGCGGTACAAACAAGGACTTTGGTCGCACAGCACAGGATATTTGCCATTTTCGGATGCTACGAGTAACTGCCTGTAAAGCTCATCCGCTTTTCGGTCGGCAATGTCGGGCATACCTTTACTTTCCCAGATTGTTCCGCAACAAAGCGATTGCATCTTTTCAGGAAAAATGACTTCGTAACCGGCTTTTCCCAGAAAAGCAACCATTTTATGAACCAAAGGCATTTTATCAGGGTCATTATCCGAAACTCCCATCATTTGATTCAGGCAGCTCGGAAAATAAACCACTTTCAGGGGATTGTCCGTTTTTACGGTTTTGGGTATTGCCGGAGCGGGTTTTGGCAGTTCGGGAGTCCACAGTGGTATCACATTTCCACTTATCAACCGAAGGCTTTTGGTTATTCCTCCCATTGCCTTGTCGCCAACAACTGAGCGGGTGGCATTGGCTACAAAAAGAAGACTTTTCAGACCTTTGCTGATTGCACCAAAATTATTGGCTGCGAAATCACCCATCTTCTGACCCGTTTTACTTAAGTTTTCCTGCCGAACTACGTGTATATATTCACCCACATTAATTCCTACCGGGCAGGATGTAGCGCAAAGTCCATCGCCCGCGCATGTTTGGTCGCCGGCATAAACAAATGATTTTTGCAGTGACTCTTTCAGTTCGTTATTCTCATTCGTAACTGAAAGTCGCTTTATTTCGCGCTGAACCACAATGCGTTGACGTGCCGAGAGTGTAAATCCCGAACTCACACAGTTTATTTCACAAAAACCACATTCGATACATTTGTCGATTATGGGATTGGTTTCGGGCAGTGATTTCAGATTTTTCAGATGACAATCCGGATCGTCGTTAAAAATTACGCCGGGGTTAAATATACCTTTCGGATCGAACAACTGTTTTACTTCCTGCATAATGCCGAAAGCATCATCGCCCCATTCTTTGCGCACAAAAGGTGCCATATTCCGGCCGGTTCCGTGCTCAGCTTTAAGCGAACCATCATATTTATCCACCACCAAATCCACCACTTCGGCCATCAGGTTTTCGTAGCGTTTCAATTCCGAGTCACTATCAAAACGCTGATTAAGAATGAAATGGAAGTTCCCTTCGAGTGCATGTCCGTAAATTACTGCGTCTGAATAATTGTGTTTAATAAGCAATTCGCGGATATCTTTGGTAGCCTCGGGTATATCGCTCAACTGAAATGCCACATCCTCAATAATGCAGGTTGTTCCGGTTTCGCGCGTGCTTCCAACAGTAGGGAAAATGCCCGAACGCATGGTCCAGTAAGCGCTGTATTCCTCTTCCTTGTCGGTAAATTGAGTTGGAAAAACGGTTTCGAAGGCGGTCAGAACGCTGCTTATTTCGTCCATGTTTTGGCGCAGCTTTTCGGGGGTTAATGCGTCGGTTTTAATAAGCAAAACAGCACCATCTTCGGGCAATTGCTTTAATTCGGGAATGGCGTTGGGCTTATTTTCCACCGAACGAATGGCTAAGCGATCGAACAGTTCGACAGCAGTAACAGGCGAATTTTTCAGTTTAATAACTGCCTCACAAGCCATGTACATGGTTGGAAAATAAAGCATAGCGCTGGCCTTGTAAGGCAAATCGTCAACCGTTTTCATGGTTGCTTCTGCCAGAAACGCCAGTGTTCCCTCTGAACCAACAATCAGGTTGGTAATAATCTGAAACGGATCGTCGAAATCTACAAATGCATTGATTGAAAGCCCGGTAACGTTTTTAATCTGGTATTTACGACGTATTTTTTCTGCCAGCGAAACATTGCTCCGGACACGGTCGCGCAGGTTTTCAATACCGGCAATAAATTCAGGATGACTCTTGCGAAATGCAGTTTTGCTTTTGTCGTCGCCGGTATCGAGCAAGGTACCATCAGCAAGTATCAGACGTGCCGAAACCAGCATTTTGTAGCTGTTTTCGTGCGTACCGCAACTCATTCCCGAAGCGTTATTCTGCACAATTCCACCCACCATAGCCGACTTGAGCGAAGCCGGATCGGGTGGGAATTTTTTACCAAAAGGTTTTAATATTTCATTTACACGCTGCCCGACAATGCCCGGCTGAAGCCGAACCGATCTTTTATCATCGGCAATGCTGTATTTTTCCCAGTTTTTTCCGGCAACCACAAGTATCGAATCGCTAATGGCTTGTCCGCTCAGACTTGTCCCGGCCGCTCTGAAAGTTACCGGCATATTGTATTTCGAAGCTGTATTCACAATACAGGCAATGTCTGCTTCATTCTCTGACTGAATTACGATTTGTGGCACAAGCCGATAGAAACCGGCATCGGTTCCCCAGGCCAATCGCCGGAGCGGATCGAGATATATGTTTTTTTCGGAAATTTGTTTTTTTATTTCCTTCAGGAATTCATTCATTATGGTAAGTTGCTATTTAAGTAAGTATTTTACTTATACAAATAATATTTCGAAGCTAGTTTCCGATAACTTTCAATATCCTTTCTGAAGTACGTTTTTATATCTTCGAACGAATACTTTTCACTAAATTTCAGGCGAATATTATCACTTCCGCTCACTTTGTCGAACATCGAAAACCGTTTCGGATCGGCATTGGTAAAAATAGCTTTTTCGGGATACAATTTGTACAGCTCCTGCATGATATAAAATTGTATTTCGGACAAAACAACTTTTTTGTAATCAATAATATGTATCTGTACTCCCTGACAAAATTCATCTTTAAATGTAGCGTAAAAAGGTTTGAAATGTATCGGCCGGAATATAACGCCCGGCAGTTTCAGATTGTTGAGATTATCGCTTAATTTGTCGGCATCCATCCAAGGTGCTCCTACAATTTCGAACGGCAATGTATAGCCCACGCCTATCGAAACATAACCCAATTCGCCCAAAATTCCGGTGGCGGGGTAGAAGTAACTGGAGTGTTTGTGTGGAATGTGTGGCGAGGCAACAACCCACTCCAAGCCTGTATCTTCCCAGTTCATGCTGCGCTTCCAGCCTTTCATTTTCACAACCGTAAGTTGCACTTGTTTGGCAAGCATTTTTTCGGTGTTGAGCATGGTAGCCAATTCGCCACAGGTTTGACCATACAGGTAAGGAATTTTAAACTGGCTGACAAACGAAATAAATTTGTCTTCGGTAATATTGCCCTCTATCTTTTTGCCGCCGAGCGGATTGGGGCGGTCGAGCACTACGAATTCAATATTATTTTCGGCAGCGGCTTCCATAGCTAATCCCATAGAGCTTATGTAGGTAAACGATCGGCATCCATTATCCTGAATATCGTACACAAGTACATCAATTCCCTTCAGCATTTCGGCTGTTGGTTTACGCGTTGCGCCGTAAAGCGAAAATACCGGAAGTCCCGTTTTGGAGTCCGTATTATTGTCCACCTTATCACCGGCATGTATGTTGCCACGTACGCCGTGCTCGGGCCCGAAAAGCGCCACTAATTTCACATTCGGAGCTTCGTGAAGAATATCAATGGTTGATTTTAAATTGCGGTCGACGCCGGTAGGGTTGGTAATGAGTCCGACACACTTACCTTCGAGCAGTTTGAAATTTTGAGATTTCAAAACTTCAATGCCGGTTTTTACTTTTTGAGCAGGCACATTGAATGATAACAATGTAAGAAGAATTATTTGAAAGGTTCTTTTCATAATACATTTCAATATATCCCTTATTCCCGCTCCTTTTGGAGAGGGTTAGGGAGAGGTTTTTACAATTTAATATAAATCTTCTTCTTGTATAAGATATGTCCTACCAACCAGCAAATGGATACGAAAATCAGCGCAAAAGCAAGTGAAGCAGGATAGTCGCCCAAAGCAGGTTGTAAAATAATTTTAAAAAGATAGCCCTTTAACGAAATCCATTCGCCCTGAAATTCGAAACCAATACTACCCGTAAGAATGGATAATAACGCCCCGAAAACATATACAAACATGGGGTTCACGCCAAACGATTCGAAAAACACGCTCCATTTTTTGTGGCCTTTTATGTCGATTATCCAAACCAACAGGCCAAGCAATAGCGATGCTAAGCCTGTAGTGGCCAGCACAAAACTCGAACTCCATATTTTTTTATTGATACCAAATCCATAATCGAGCAGAAAACCGCTGAAAAGCAGGATAGCGCCCATAATAAACAGCGACTGAATTTTCTGTGCATTATCCTTTGAGTCGGAGAGGAGTTTACCAGCCCAGAAACCAATTAATACATGCGCAATACAGGGAATAGTACTGAGCAAACCTTCGGGGTCGAACGGGATTTTTGTACCATCAGGCAATGTTTCTTTGTATAAATGCGTTACGCCAAGCACGGCTCTGTCAATCACCGCAATTATACTTTGTTCGCTCAGTTCGTAGCTGTTTGTAAGCCCGATAAGCAACCAGTATGCAGCCAGAATGATGGCGGCTAACCACGGAATAAATTTCGGACGGATAATCAGAATAATAAGTGTGCCGAAAAACGAAACCAATGCTAATCGTTGCAGAACACCCAGAATCCGGAGGTTTTCGAGGTTCGAAACCGACTGCCAGATACGTTGTCCGAGCTCAACATCCTCGCCACGCAGTGCGTTGAACTGTCTTAACGATAAGCCCAGCCAACCCAATGCCAGTCCTATCAGAAACAACAGTGTAGAGCGGCGAAGTAGTTTCCAGAATGTTTTTGCCGAAAACTTAAAATCGAATTTTTTGTAAGACAAAAACATCGACACGCCCATAATAAACATAAAAAAAGGAAATACCAGATCGGTGGGTGTAAGTCCGTTCCACTGAGCATGTTCGAGTGGGGCATACACAAAACCCCAACTGCCGGGATTATTTACTAAAATCATTCCGGCAATGGTAATGCCCCTCAAAATATCGAGAGAAAGTAAACGGGACTGTGCAAGGTTAACAGGAGTTTGCATCGTCGTTTTTTATTTAGTGATTAAAGATTATTAT
>JAYRXP010000499.1:0-6201 GCA_041917395.1 Paludibacter sp. | reverse complement strand
TGGAGATAGCATTCATGCAAAACCTTACGATCTGACAGGCGTAACATTTACAACTGTGAACTCGCCTTATGCTCAAAAACAGGTTGTACGTATTCATCAGATTAAAATTTACTCGGGAGTTGATGCACCTGAAGCTCCGGCTGCCGTTAAAAGAGTTACTGCTGATGCCATAAAAATCAGATTGTCAGGTGGAAATCTTCTTCTTTCCGAAATTGCTTCGGTTGAATTATACGGATATGATGGTAAAAAGTTATTGACAGCTACTGGTGATAAAATAAACGTTTCGGTACTGACAAAAGGTTTGTACATTGTAAAGGCGGTTGGAAATAGTGGAATCACCCAACGTAAGATAGTTTTATAATTTAAATTTGATTTGGTAGTTTGAAAAAGCGGAAGTCTCCATTGCAGGGTTCTTCCGCTTTTTCAATTTTGTAAAGCCGTTTTTTTTGAGTACAATTGCACCCAAAATACGTCTTAACTATGATTGATAAAGAGAACAATAGCACGAAACTAATCCGTGCAGTTTATATAATTCGTTTAAATTTATAGTTTAAAAAAATCGTAGTAAAAAAATGAATACGAAAACATTTCAGAACTTATTTTTTGCGCTTTTGGTAGCGCCTGTCTCGCTTTTTGCGCAATATCCCGATGTTCCTTCCGACCTCAAAGCTCAGGCTGATCAAATGATCCGAAACGAAGAAAACGTGGTGGACAGCGTTATGAAAGCAAATGTCCAAATCCTGAAAGACAATGCCTGCAATGGCAAGCCATACATTCCGTGGGCTGCTCGTCCAACCGATCTTCCGGTAGCTAAAATTCCGGCATTTCCCGGTGCCGAAGGTGGCGGTCAGTTTTCGTTTGGCGGACGTGGCGGAAAAGTGCTTACCGTAACAAGTCTGGCCGACCGTGGTCCGGGCACCCTGCGCGAAGCCTGCGAATATACCGTTGGGCCTCGTATTGTGGTTTTTAATGTTTCCGGAATTATCCGCCTCAAATCGCCTATTGTCGTAAAGGCTCCATATCTCACTCTGGCTGGTCAAACTGCTCCCGGCGACGGGATTGTAGTGGCTGGTGAATCGTTTTGGGTAAATACACACGATGTGGTTGTGCGTCACATGCGTTTTCGCCGTGGCGAAACAAAGGTAGAACGTCGCGACGATACTTTTGGAGGTAATCCTGTTGGAAATATTATGATTGACCACTGTACCTGCATGTGGGGTTTGGATGAGAATATTTCGTTTTATCGCCACATGTTTAATCCCATGGATGGCAGCAAAGACCTGAAACTTCCAACTGTAAATGTGACCATTCAGAATACCATATCGGCTCAGGCACTCGACACCTATAATCACGCATTTGGTAGTACGCTGGGCGGCGAAAACTGTACGTTTATGCGCAATTTGTGGGCCAATAATGCCGGACGAAACCCATCGATTGGCTGGAATGGCGTGTTTAATTTTACCAACAACGTAATTTACAATTGGGTGCATCGCTCGGTGGATGGTGGCGACTATACGGCTCTTTACAACATAATCAATAATTATTACAAGCCGGGTCCGCTTACGCCAAAGGATACGCCTATCGGTTATCGCATGGTGAAACCCGAATCGGGTCGCAGCAAACTGGGCTATCTCGTATTTGGTCGTGTGCATTGCGAAGGAAACATTATGGAAGGCAACGAAAAGGTGACTAAAAACAACTGGGACGGTGGTGTTCAGGTGGAAGATTTGCCAAATACCGGACAATACACCGACTCCATGAAGTGGAACGAACGTTTTCCAATGCCTGCTTTCCCCATTATGTCGGCCAAAGATGCCTATAACTTTGTGCTGGATAATGTTGGTGCGAATATTCCAAAGCGCGATATTGTGGATCAACGAATTATTGAGCAGGTACGCACCGGAAAAGTATATTACGATGCTGCTGCCGATTCTGTCGATTTCTACCAGTTCAAACACCGTCGTCTGCCAAAAGATTCATACAAATCCGGCATTATTACCGATATCCGTCAGGTTGGTGGTTACCCAGAGTACAAAGGCGAGCCTTATGTTGATACCGACAAGGATGGTATGCCCGATGCCTGGGAAAAGAAATACGGACTGAATCCGAACGATGCATCAGATGCTATAAAAGATTGCAATGGTGATGGTTATACCAACATCGAAAAGTACATTAACGGCATTAACCCAAAGAAAAAAGTGGACTGGACAAATCTGAAAAACAACCACGACACACTGGCTAAAAAAGGAAAGCTAATGTAATTCGTTAAAGATCAGGAATACATCAGAACGCAGGGGAAACTCTGCGTTTGGTTTAAAAATTAATTTACAACTTATCAAAATGAAAATTATTCAAACAAAGGTGTGTCTTATTACACTTTGCCTTGCCCTGTTCTCTTTTTCGACCAAAGCAGTTGAACTCGATTCCAAAAACCGTGATCCGAAATACGTCGAAACGATTATCAGTCGCTCGGCAAAGATTGTTGATAAACTAAAAATAAAGGATTCAACCACTTACACAAATGTGCTGAATATTGTTTCGAACAAGTACTTTGCTTTGAACGACATTTATGCCAGACGCGATACAGCTATTAATCATGCGAAGCGCTCGGCCTTGCCGAAAGAGGAGGTAAACAAGGCGCATGCTGCAGCCAAAAACGAAGCCGAAGCGGCATTGTATCGCTCTCACTTTGCTTTTGCAGCCGATTTGTCGCTGTTTATCAACGAAAAGCAAATTGAAGTCGTAAAAGATGGAATGACATTCGGAGTAGTAAAAGTAACCTACGATGCCACGCTGGATATGATTCCTACCCTGAAGAAAGAAGAAAAGGCTCAGATTCTGGCCTGGCTCAAAGAAGCGCGCGAGTTTGCGTTGGATGCCGAAAACTCCAACAAAAAGCACGAAGCATTTGGAAAATACAAAGGCCGGATTAATAATTACCTGTCGAAGCGGGGTTACGATCTGGTGAAAGAGCGCGAGGAATGGTACAAGCGGATAAAGGCAAAGGAAAGTAAAAATAAAAAGGCCGCTTCAGCCGAAAAGTAAGTAATCCGGTTTTGATAACGTGTTTGGCTGTATGTTTATTTTATACACAAAGTTGATGTTCTGATACAAACTCAATACCTGATTTTATAAATATCTTTGCCCGCAGAACAATGTGTTGTTATACAGCCAGATATATTGCTGAATTGATTGCACTTGTTTTAATTAGAAAGATAGTATAGTGTCGCTTGTATTAAAAAAGATACTACATTATATCCTGAAAAGAGTAATTTACGAAGAAAAGCGTATGAAATTAACAGAAATAGGAAACACGGGAGTAAAAATCCCGCCCATTATTTTCGGAACAAGTGCTTTGGGTAATCTTTATACCGCATTGAGCGACGAAACAAAGCTTGAGATAGTACAGCAGGCTTTTGAACATGTTCCATCACCGGTGGTTTTCGATAGTGCCGGGAAATACGGAGCCGGATTAGCTCTTGAAAAGCTCGGTGAGTGTCTCGAAAAATTAAACATATCGCCCGAAAATGTGATTATCAGCAACAAACTGGGTTGGAAACGTACTCCGTTGCTTACGTCCGAGCCTACTTTCGAACAGGGCGTGTGGATGGATATCGCGAACGATGCGATGCAGGATATAAGTTTCGGGGGTATTCTGAATTGCTATGAACAGGGCAATCAACTGCTTGGGGGAAAGTATTTCCCGCAGCTGGCTTCGGTTCACGACCCGGATGAATACCTGAATGCTGCACAGTCATTTGCCGACAGGGAACGCCGGTTTTCCGAAATTGTGGAAGCTTACCGGGCGTTGGCTATTCTGAAAAAAGAGGGTAAGGTGAAGGCTATCGGAGTGGGAGCGAAAGACTGGCGTGTAATACAGGAAATTTCCAAAGCTGTTGAGCTGGATTGGGTCATGTTTGCCAATAGTATGACTATTTTTCATCACCCGGTTGAATTGCTCGATTTCATGCAATCTCTGCACAACAAAAATATAAGCATTGTCAATTCAGCTGTATTTCATGCCGGATTTCTGATAGGCGGTAGTTTCTTTGATTACAGACTGATAAAACCTGATAGCGAAGAGAATAAACGCATTTTTGCATGGCGTGAACGCTTTTTTGAGTTGTGTAACCGTCATGATATTTCACCGTCTCTGGCATGTGTCAACTTTGCGACTACGGCTCCGGGAGTGGTAAGTATTGCTCTGAATACATCGAAACCTGGGTACATCAAAAAAAATGTCGACTCCGTTGTGACGCAGGTACCTGCCGCGTTTTGGGCCGACATGAAGCAGGAAGGACTTATTGCTGCTGAATATCCGTATTTGTAATTATATATCGCTTTTAAAAATGAAAATAGATAGTCATCAACATTACTGGCACTTCAATACCTCCGACTATGGCTGGATAGACAATGATATGTCTGTTTTGCAAAAGGATTTTCTGCCGGCCGACCTTTTACCGGAATTGCAGTCGTACGGATTCGACGGATCTGTTGTTGTTCAGGCGCGTCAGTCGATCGAAGAAACCAACTGGTTACTCCGGTTAGCCGATGAGGCTCCGCACATTAAGGGCGTCGTTGGTTGGGTTGATTTGCAGTCGGACGCAGCGGAAGAACAGTTAGCCGCTTTTGCAGCACATCCCAAAGCTGTGGGTGTTCGTCATGTAATTCACGATGAGGCGGATATTGATTTCATGCTTCGACCATCGTTTTTGCGTGGAGTGAAGTTGCTCGAAAAGTTCGGACTTACCTACGATATTCTGATTTTTGAGAAACATTTACCAAATACATTGAAATTTGTGAGTCAGTTTTCTGGAAACCAGATTTTTGTACTGGATCACATCGCCAAACCATTGATAAAAGCCGGTGTAGTTGAGCCTTGGGCAAAGAATATTGCTGCTCTTGCCGCTTTTCCCAATGTGTATTGCAAACTCTCGGGCATGGTTACAGAGGCCGATTGGACCAACTGGACTCCTCAGGATTTGAAAGTGTATCTGGATGTGGTTGTCGATGCTTTCGGCGCCGACAGGGTAATGATAGGCTCCGACTGGCCTGTTTGTTTACTCGCCGGCAACTATCAGAAGGTAATGGATGTGGTTGCAGATTACATTAAATCAATGAGTCCTCAGAATCAGGCGAAAGTTCTTGGCGAAAATGCCTGTCGGGCATACAAACTTCAGGGTTAAGCATAAATAGGATTGAATTGATGAATAACCGATTCATTCTGTATGACGAATAGAAAAATTAATTATAAACACATGAAAGCAGTTCAGATAACAGAGCCGGGAAAAATCTCCGTTGTTCAGATTCAACAACCCGAAATAAATGCCGACGAAGTGTTGGTTAAAATTCACTATGTCGGTTTTTGTGGATCCGATTTAAATACATATTTAGGGAAAAATCCGATGGTAAAATTACCCGTAATTCCCGGACATGAAATAGGTGCAACCATTGCTGCAGTGGGTGCCGGTGTGCCCGAACATCTGATGCCGGGAATGGCATGTACCGTCAATCCGTATACAGCCTGTGGCAAGTGTCCATCGTGCCGCAATGGTCGTCCCAATGCCTGCCAGTTTAACCAGACCTTTGGAGTGCAGCGCCACGGAGCCATGAGCGAATACATCAAAGTACCCTGGACAAAAGTATTGGCCGATGGCGCCATAACTCCGCGCAATTTTGCGCTCGTCGAACCTATGAGCGTTGGTTTTCATGCTGTTTCGCGTGCAGAGGTTTCCGATCTCGATGTAGTGATGGTTATCGGTTGCGGAATGATTGGGGTGGGAGCGGTAGTTCGTGCGGCCCTGCGCGGTGCGCGCGTCATTGCACTCGATATGGACGACAACAAACTGGCTCTGGCACGCAAGCTGGGAGCTGCCGAAACTATCAATACTAAAACTGAGAACGTGAGCGACAGACTCAAAGCTTTGACCGGAGGGTATGGTCCCGATGTGGTTATCGAAGCTGTGGGGGCGCCGGCAACATATCAAATGGCTATAAACGAAGTTGCATTTACCGGACGTGTGGTATGTATTGGTTATGCAAAGACCGAAATTGCCTTCGAAACAAAATACTTTGTGCAAAAAGAAATGGATATCCGCGGATCGCGAAATGCCATGTCCGAGGATTTTCGTGCGGTAATGGAATATGTTAAACGAGGTAACTGTCCGGTGGACGATTTAATTTCGGGTATATTTTCTGCTG
>JAYRXP010000498.1:0-1838 GCA_041917395.1 Paludibacter sp. | reverse complement strand
GAGTCAGATTAAAGAAATATTTCCTTAATTCTCTGCAAAAGTATAACATTATTTTGGTATTAAAGAAATTTTTCGCCAATATTTTTAGATATGCTGTGTTGTTTAAAATTCAATTTAAAACATAAGTATGATGTATTGTTTCATAACCGAATTAATTTGTTGGTTATGGTTATAATTTTAAATAAATAATAGCTAAAAAGTTATAAATAAAAAGTTTATTGCTGATTTTTGATTGCACAAAATAGCTGAAAATGAGCATTTTGTGTGATTGCTCATTTTCAATATCTTTTTTAGTAAATGATGGATAATGATTATCTTTGCAAGCGAAATAAAATTTATCAGATTTCTAAAAATTAAGCCGTTTTTTCTGTTTGAAAAAGAATGTACGGCACTAAAAATCAATTACAAAATGGAGTTTATAAAAAAACCGGAATGGTTACGAACAAAAATATACAGCGATTCGTCATACTCAGGTGTTAGTGCTGTTATAAAAGAACACGGACTGCATACAATTTGCAGCAGCGGTCGTTGTCCAAATCAGAGTGAATGCTGGAGCAGGGGCACAGCCACTTTAATGATTGGGGGAGATATTTGTACAAGGGCTTGTAAGTTTTGCAATACCAAAACGGGACGTCCGTTGCCACTCGATAAAAATGAGCCTGCAAATGTGGCAAAATCGATTCAGTTAATGAAGCTGAAACATGCTGTGGTTACATCGGTCGACAGAGACGATTTGCCCGACGGTGGTGCAGGACATTGGGCTGCCACAATATCGGAAATTAAGCGTTTAAATCCTGAAACAACTTTGGAGGTACTTATACCCGATTTTGAAGGAAAACCGGAATTAATTGATTTGATTATTAACGAAAACCCGAATATAATTTCGCATAATCTGGAAACTGTGCGGCGGATAACACCTCTGATTCGTACGAAAGCTAAATACGATACGAGTCTGAAAGTGCTTGCATATATTGCTTCGCGCGGCGTTGTTGCAAAAACAGGAATAATGCTTGGGTTGGGCGAAACCGAAGAGGAAGTGCTTCAGTTGATGGACGATGCTATAAGTACCGGTTGCAGCGTTTTAACGATTGGACAATACATGCAACCATCGCGAAAACATGCGCAGGTTAGTGCTTATATTCACCCTGATAAATTTGCTGAGTATAAAAAAATAGCATTGGAGAAAGGGTTTCGTCAGGTTGAAAGCGGACCTTTTGTGCGATCTTCTTATCATGCCGAAAAACATGTGTAATACAAGAAAAGAGCAGTAACCATTTGGTTTACTGCTCTTTTTCTATAGCCTGAACCACAAGCCCAGCTATTGTCATGCCGAACATAGCAGGCATATACGAAGTGGTTCCGTTGATTTTTGCTTTCAGGCTACACCACTCATGATTTACCAAATCGGGATCACCGGGACCATGATTTGATTTTGGACACATACATTTTTCGGTTCCACACGAAGCATTTTCGCCTTTGTTTTGCAATAGTTCATCGCTGTAAACACACTGAAACTTTTTGCTTGTACCACCAAGTTTTTTTAAGCGTCCACGAAGAGCAGCAGCGAGCGGACAACCCTGAACTTTCCAGAACTCGGTAACTTTTATTCGCGTAGGATCCATTTTCAGTGCAGCTCCCATCGACGAAAAAAACGTGGCTTTTGTTTTAGTGGCCGTTTGAATTAAATGCACTTTATTCGAAAGGCTGTCGATACCATCAATAATAAAATCGTAACTGTCGAGTTCGAACGAAGCTGAAGTTTCGGGGCTGTAAATCATTTGCAGCGCCGTAATGTCAGCTTTCGGATTTATTTCGAGCAACCGTTCTTTCAAGACTTC
>JAYRXP010000497.1:0-4889 GCA_041917395.1 Paludibacter sp. | reverse complement strand
GTCCGGGCAAGCCATTCGAAGCAAAATACAAAGTTCCATCCTGCCTGAATGATGGAAACATTTCATCCCCTTCGGTATTAAATGTCCTTCCGAGATTCCGGATTTCTTTAAATTCGCCTCCCACCTGCTTTGCTTCCCAAAGGTCTTTTCCTCCCACTCCACCTTTGGCATCACTTACAAAAATCAAAGTCATTCCATCAGGCGAAATAGCCGGGTGCGCCACAGAAACAGTACTATCCTTGAACAGAGAAACCTTTTTAGCTTCGCTCCACGTTCCTCCGGCCCGGTTCGAGACAAAAATCTCCGTTCCCGAATCTGAATTTGCCTGCTGACGCGAGCGTGTGAAATACATCGTATTTCCATCGCTTGTAAAAGAGGTAACACCATCTTCGGTTATTACAGTCTTATTCTCGGCAGCAACAGGCAGTGGTTTTTCCCATTTTCCGGAAGCATTCTTTCGTACGGAATAAATTGAACTAACAGGTAAGCCGGTAATTCCGGTATTTTTTTGTTGAACTTTTTTATTTACCGAGCGGTCGGTGGTAAAAAACAAGACATCTCCATCCGAACTCTGAAAAGCCGGGCTAAACGTATGACTCCTACGATAATTAAAAGCATCAGCCGGCTTTACAACGTATGCAGTGGGCTGTTTTTTAAATGTATCAGCCAACTTTGAAGCCAATAATCCATTATTAGCCACAGCATTGGCACTATCTTTTTTCAAATACACAGCATAGTTTTTCTCGGCCTCCTTGTACTTTCCGTTGCGATGGAGTACCTGCGCATATCTCAAATAAACAATTGTGTCCTGATAGCCATATCGCAATGCATTGATATAGTTTTGTTCAGCCGCCGAAAAATTCAGTATCCTGTAGCACTCGGCCATATTGAATGAAACGCGTGCTCGCAGGTCTTTATTTTTAGGCGATATTTTAGGATATTGTCGTTTATACAGTTCGGCAGCTGAATAATATTCTCCAATCTCATATTTTTTATCCGCTTTTTTCAATAAGCCGGCCGTTCCACAGCCCTGAAAGAGCAGTGAAACCGAAATTAAAAAACACAGGAAATTCGAATATCTCATATAAAAAAAGTCAATACAAATTATGCTAACTCATGAATTACCAAACCCGAACGCAATTTTGGTTCGAACCAGGTTGTTTTGGGTGGCATAATATTTCCGGTATCTGCAATAGCAATAAGTTGATCCATAGAAACAGGGTAAAGTGCCAAAGCCACACGCATTTCGCCACTATCGACCCGTTTTTGCAACTCACCCAATCCACGAATTCCACCAACAAAATCAATTCTTTTGTCGCTGCGTAAATCCTTAATGCCTAATATTTCATCCAAAATCAAATTAGACGAAATGGTAACATCAAGCACCCCAATCGGGTCATTATCGTTGTAAGTTCCTGCTTTGGCAGTGAGCGAATACCAAATACCCGAAAGGTATAACGCAAAATTGTGTAATTTATTTGGTTTGTATATTTCTGAACCAATTTTTTCAACGTCGAAATTTACAGATAATTTTTGCAGGAATTCTTCGTCGCTCAAACCATTCAAATCCTTAACAACACGATTATAGTCAATAATATTCAGCTGATTATCCGGAAAACAAACTGCCATAAAATAATTATACTCTTCATCTCCGGTATGGTTCGGATTCTGTCGGCGTTTTTCGTCGCCAACCAAAGCTGCCGCTGCACTGCGATGATGTCCATCGGCAATATACAGAGATGGAATCTGTGCAAAAAGTTCGGTAATACGTGTAATTGTAGCAGGATTATCAATCACCCAAAAATGATGACCAAAACCATCGCCCGGTGCAACAAAATCGTAAACAGGATCATTCTGAATAATTTCATTAACAATTGAATCCAGTTCCTGCTGATGAGGATATGCAAAAAATACCGGTTCAATATTGGCATTATTTACACGAACGTGTTTCATACGATCTTCTTCTTTATCGCGACGGGTTAGTTCGTGTTTTTTGATGTTTTCGTTCATATAATCGTCAACATGTGCACAAACCACCAAACCATATTGTGTTTTGCCATTCATTGTCTGGGCATACACGTAGTATTTTTCCGTTTCGTCCTGCACCAACCAACCTTCGGACTTAAATTTAGTAAAGTTTTCGAGAGCTTTGTTGTAAACTTTCTCATCATGTTCGTCAGTACCTGGCTCAAAATCAATTTCGGGTTTAATGATATGGTACAACGACATTGAGTTACCTGCTGCTTCAGCACGCGCTTCGTCGGAGTTTAACACATCATAAGGGCGCGATGCCACTTTTTCAACTAAATCCTTTGGAGGACGAATACCTTTAAATGGTTTAATTACAGCCATATATATATTATTTTAACGTTTAAATGCGTAATGGTAACTTTGTAAATCTTCGTGATTTTTTTGAAAGCACAAAGATACAAAAAAATTATTGCAGGCGAATAATAAATCCCGACCATACTGATTATCGCTTAATTTGTTATAAATTGACAAGTTTTGAAGCCTGTTTTTAAAATGAAAATCATTATCTTTGCCAACTTAATGAAGCTCAAAAATCAATGAATAAAATCGTTTTTGCAACAAATAACACACACAAATTAGACGAAGTAAGAGCAATACTGGCACCTGACTATCAAATAGTGAGTTTATCGGAATTGGGATGCTTTGATGATATACCCGAAACTGCTACAACACTCGAAGGCAATGCGCTGCTCAAAGCAAATTATATTTATGAAAAATTTGGTTGTGATTGCTTTGCCGACGATACCGGACTCGAAGTGGAGGCACTAAATGGTGAACCGGGAGTTTATTCGGCCCGTTATGCCGGCGCTGAAAACAACGCTGTCGCCAACATGCAAAAACTACTACAAAATTTAGGCGACACTAAAAACCGCAATGCGTGCTTCCGAACCGTGATTGCGCTCATTGTTGCCGGAAAAGTAAACTATTTCGAAGGAAGAATTAACGGAAAAATAGCTTTTGAGCCAAAAGGAGTAACCGGTTTTGGCTACGATCCGGTATTTATCCCCGACGGATATACAAAAAGTTTTGCAGAACTTGGAAGCAACGAAAAAAACAAAATCAGTCATCGGGCATTGGCCGTGAAGAAATTAGCAGGGTTCCTAAAAGATTAAATTTAAACACATTATACTCAAAAGATTTAATTTGTATAATAATCAGATTAAAAATGAGTTATTTATTTCGAAAAGTATTTAGATAAAATGAGAAAAAACACAATACTACTCTTACTCCTGATTAGCTCCCACAGTTTTTCACAGCTTGCAATGGGAAAATGGCGTACACATTTCGCCTACAATGCCGTAGAGCAAATTACCCAGTCAGACAACAAAATATTTGCAATTAGTGAAGGGTCTTTGTTTTCAATAACCAAAGAAACAGATTGCATTGAAAACGATGGCTGCATGGAGTTCTACGGAAAAACAAACGGATTAAATGATGGAATTATTTCGAGAATTGGTTACGACAAATTAACAAAAAAACTCGTAATCATATACAAAAACGGGAATATTGACATTATGACAAGTGGTGGTGTAACCAATATACCCGATTTATACAACAAAAAACTAACAACAAGTAAAGAAGTTAACAACATCGTCTTTTTCGGTGACAGGGCATACCTCTCGTGTAACTTCGGAATTGTGGTGCTGAATACAAAAAAGAATGAAATTGCAGACTCATATTTCATTGGAATCAATGGCTCAGAAGTTAAAGTTTTGAGTACTGCGATAGTTGGCACTTCATTATATGCACTTTCGGAAAACAATCTTTATATTGCAAACATAAACGAACCCAATCTGGTAAATTATGAGTATTGGAATACACTACAAAATCTACCGGGAAGCGGTGACTTGAAAAGAATCGATGTATTTACCAACAGCCTTATACTCCAGCGTGGAGACAAAATATATTCATATACAAGCACTAATGGCTGGCAGAGTATTTTACCCGAGATCAGTGTTAAAAATTTCAGCATTTCAGATAATAAAATGGTCGTTAATTCTTCACCAACAGCACTGTATATTGTTGAGGAAACACTTAATACAAAACTAATTGAAAACGTCGGAGAAGTACTTGATGCAGAATACGATTCTGAGAACGATTTATTTTGGCTGGCTGGCAATGCAAAGGGAGTTCTGGCAATTAAAGCCTCTGAAAATTCCGCGCCAAAAAGTTTCAAGCCTTCCGGACCTGCCGTAAACAGCCCATGGAGTATGACGTTTGCGGGTGAAAAATTGTTTGTGACTACCGGCCGCCCTAAATCGGGAGAATGGAAAGACGGGTATGTGATGATGTTTGAAAATAATGAATGGAAAAATATTTTTGGAAAAGATGAAATCGCACCACTTATTAATAACAGGGTTGAAAACTTAATGACTATCGTTGTCAACCCAAAAGATAAAACTCATTTTTTTGTTACATCTTTCGGAAATGGTGTTTTCGAGTTTAAAAATAACATCTTTTTCAAATGGCATAATAATGAAACCACAAACGGAGTTTTAGAGCCACACTATGCCATTCTGAATAATCCATCAATATACAATTATTATACAAGAATGGATGGAGCTACTTATGATGATGATGGTAATATATTCTTCACGAATAGCAGTGTAAATAAAAAAATTAAAATATATACCAAAGATGGTATTTGGGCACAACTTAAGTTTGATGGAATGACGAATTACGATTTGGGGCAGATACTGATAAATAGTTTAAATCCGAATCAAAAATGGGTTATGACCTCAGGCTATGGCGTCTTGAATGTATTTGATGACAAAGGCACTATAACAGATGGATCTGATGATAATTTTGTAACTTTCGAATCGTTTCCTGACCCGGATAATGAAGGTGGAAAAATAACT
>JAYRXP010000496.1:0-7061 GCA_041917395.1 Paludibacter sp. | reverse complement strand
TAATCAACAAAACGAGCAATATCGGCGCTGCTGAGTTTATTTATTATATCCTCATTTTTTACAGTATTATTCAACCTGCAAAAGACCTGAGCAAAGCAAGTTACAGTATCCGCAAGGGGATGGCTTCGCTGGACAGGGTTGATATGATTCTGCAAACTGAAAATTCGATAAAAGAGCCTGCAAATCCGCAACTATTACCATCATTCACATCGGCTATCGAGTTCAAAAATGTGAGTTTTCGCTATCAAACCGACTGGGTGTTGCAGGATATAAATCTGACCATCGAAAAAGGAAAAACAGTTGCTTTTGTTGGGCAATCAGGTTCGGGTAAGTCCACACTTGTCGATTTGGTGCCGCGTTATTACGATGTGCAAAAGGGCGAAATTTGTATCGATGGTGTGAACATTAAGAATTTCCGTACACACGACATTCGCGTTCATTTGGGCAATGTCAATCAGGAAGCCATTTTGTTTAACGATTCGTTTTATAACAATATAACCTTTGGCGTTGAAAATGCCACCATGGAGCAAGTGATGGAAGCTGCACGCATTGCCAATGCGCACGATTTTATTATGGCTACCGAAGCCGGTTACGAGACATCGATTGGCGACCGGGGCTCCAAACTTTCGGGCGGCCAGCGCCAGCGCATAAGCATAGCTCGTGCCATTCTTAAAAATCCTCCGATACTTATTCTCGACGAAGCCACTTCGGCACTCGATACCGAATCGGAAAAACTGGTTCAGGAAGCACTCGAAAACCTGATGAAAAGCCGTACAACGCTGGTTGTGGCTCACCGTTTATCCACTATCAAGCGAGCCGACGAGATTTGTGTGCTCCACGAAGGGCGCATTGTAGAGCGTGGTCGCCATGATGAACTGCTCGAACTGAACGGTTACTACAAACGATTGGTGGATATGCAGACGTTTTGATGTGGTAATATGATGTGATAATCCGTCCCGTCTGTTGATAAACAAATTAGTATGATGAAATAATGAAAATTATAACTTTTGCGGATTACATTCCGCAAAAGTTATGACTTTTACGGATTTGAATCCTGAAAAGTTAAGTTTTTGTTTGGAAATTTGTTTTTTTTGAACTTCAAAAGGGCTTGTATTATTTGTAAAGCAGAATCTCCAAAGTTATTTGCAGTTTTAGGCTATGGATTTTACTTATCAGTTAATTTTATATCTCAGAGATAGTTGCAGCTCGTTGCAAGTTAAGGATGTGTAAACTGTTGGAAGATTTACATTCGTTACAAGTGAATTCAATAAATCAACATGTAAGATTTTTGTAAGGCCTATCTGATAACGGGCACTAATGTCTAATAAATCATTTAACTGATAGCTTAGTCCAAAAATCCCAGAACAATTAAATCTTCTCTCATTTGTAGGTAACAAATTTTGTACAGAAACAGTATTTACAGCACTATTATCCGGTTTTGAAGATAGCCAGTCTTGATCATAATCGTAACTTGTGAAAAATATTACATTTAGCCCGGTCGTTAAATAAAATTTTGAAGATAAATATGAATTTAATAACAGAGGTAATTCCATAGTGTCATACTTTTTCCTTGCTTTTATATTGTTAATTAAACCTGATTCATGTTTGTATGTGAAGTCAACCCGGCCTCCTTTTTGATTAAAACCTGGTTCAAGGCTAATTTCCCACCAGCTATCACTTTTGAAGCTGACAAATCCATTAATATGAAATGCTGAAATGGCCGATGTCTCGATTTTACATCTGGAATCGTTAACATTGCTGATCGAAAATGATGGAAATCCAACACCTGCAATTAAACCATATTTTGTTTCCTGAGCATCTAAACTGAACGATGAACATAATGCTAAAAGCAATGCGAATTGAGCTTTAATTTTCATAAATTATTTGAGTTGGCAACAAAGATATTTCATAGATAGCAAAATTAGTATAAATGTGGTATAATAACCCAACTAAATGAAGTTTTTATTTGTTCGGAAATAAGATAATTGTAATTTTGTATTTCTCAGTTCTGTATTCTGAGTTCTTATAAATATGCTTATGAAAACATTCCAATTTAAAAATGGCGATATTATTCCGGCTTTGGGGCTGGGAACGTGGCAGTCGAAGCGGGGAGAGGTGTATGATGCAGTTGTTACGGCAATTGAGGCCGGATACAGACATATTGACTGCGCATATATTTATGATAATCAGGATGAAATAGGTCGTGCGCTGGCTAAAGTTTTCTCCGAAGGAATTGTAACGCGTGAAGAACTTTTCATAACGTCGAAGTTGTGGAATTCGGAACATCAGCCGGAGCGGGTGGAGCCTGCATTACGTAAAACACTGGCCGATTTGCAACTTGATTATCTCGATTTGTATCTTATTCACTGGCCGATAGCCTTTAAACCGGGCGTGAAATATCCTTCAGGCCCCGATGTGTTGGTTCCGATTGCTGAAATGCCGCTCGAAAAAACCTGGGAAGCAATGCTTGCAGCTAAACAAAAGGGATTGGCCAAACGTGTGGGTGTCTCGAACTTCAATATTCCAAAAATCGAAAATCTGATTCGGAAAACCGGCGTTGCTCCCGAAATGAATCAGGTGGAATTGCACCCTTATTTTCAACAAAATGACCTGTTGGCTTTTTGTAAAGCGAATGATATTCTGGTAACCGCCTATTCGCCCTTAGGAAGCAGGCATTTGATTAATACCGAGAACTCGATAACCGAAAATGAATTGATATGCAACGTTGCTAAAAGCCATGGATGTACACCTGAGCAGGTTTTGCTGGCATGGGGTATTCAGCGTGGAACGGCAGTTATACCAAAGTCGGTAAGGCCGGAACGTATTGTGTTGAATCTGGCTGCAGCCGACATAGCGCTAACCGCAGTCGAAATGGAGGCTATTGCCACCATCGACAAAAATATGCGTATCGCTAAAGGAGCTTACGTGGTAATGGAAGGCGGATGTTATACGCTTCGGAATATCTGGGAAGAGTAGGTGCAATTACACCATCCACGGAAAGCGGAAACAGGTTTCATTAAACAGTGCGTAATCGGCATTTCCGTTTACAGCAAAGGTTTTTATTTCGGCAGCATCTTTCAGAATTTCCCGTGCAAGTACAATGGTTGATCCCGATTTTATGCGGTCGTCTACCAGCAGGATTTTTTTTCCTTTAAATTCAAAATCAACAGGATGCAACAATTTGGGAGCATCGTAACGCGGGCGCTGAAAATCGTCTTTAAAATTAATTCTCAGCACATTTACATTCGTTTGTAGCCGCTGGTTGATAATACCTGCCGGCACCAGGCCACCATTGGCAATAGCCACTATCATATCAAACGCTTCGTCGATTTCAATTTCGGCGAAGCGTTTCATTATTTCTTCAAAAGTTCGTGAGTTCAATGCAGAAAAGTTTAAATATTTGTTTTGAGAAACCTAGAGCTTTTCAATTGCTTTCAGCAACCCGTAACCACCAAAAATCTGCAACAACATTCCCGGAATTCCGATTCTGAAATCCTGAACGGCTACAACGAAGTCGCGTACCAAGGCCCATTCGAGCAAGGTGCCGGCTACCTGATAAAACAAAACCGCTACTACCAGATTGAGCAGAGTAACAGAGTTGCTACGACGTGCTAACCACGATGCTGCACCTGCCAGCAGAGCCGATTTGACAAGAATGGCAGGCAAAACAGCCATTGGAGGCATGCCAAACAGTAAATGATTAACTACAGGCGAAAGCAGCGCGGTAAGCAAACCAACTTTCAATCCGTATTTGTAGGCTGCAATCAGCGTGAAAAAATATATGGGTAAAAAGATAAAACCTCCCTGCGGTACGAAATGTGCCAATTGCGGAGCAATAATGTTTCCGGCAACAAATAGAGTTGCAAAAAGATAAGTTTTAACCGAACTGAAATTGTAGCTGTATAATTTTACTGTTGAGTTCATGGTATTAATAGTTTTTTATGAATTACTCGTTTGAACCGCAAATCTAGAAAAAATAAATTTAACCACAGCTAAAATTTTAATTTTTTACAAAAATGGCGGCAAAATGTTCGTTTTTGGCGTTCAGAAGCGAATAATCTTGGCCGTTTTTTTATTTTTTAACCGCATAATGAGTATCAAACGGCTAAAAATGATGTACTTTTGTGTGATTTTTCCCAAAAACTGCTCTGATTCAAACTTCTATTGTACATGAATAAAAATATTCTTACCAAAATTACACCGCATCTTGTTGCTGTTCTGTTGTTTACAATTATTTCGTTTCTGTATTTCACTCCCGTACTTGAGGGTAAACAGTTGCTTGGGCACGATTCCGAGAGTTGGATGTGTATGGCTAAAGAGTCGGTGGATTATAACAAAACACACGACGATGTGGCACTGTGGACTAATTCGATGTTTGGAGGAATGCCAACTTATCAGATTTCGATGACACAGCCTTACAACATCATTCAATATGTTGAAAAACTGGTATTGCTCTATCCGACAACTATCTACAATGTAATGTTGTATTTGATAGGTTTTTACATTTTGCTGCTTGCATTCGGTGTTCGACCCTGGCTGGCAATGGCTGGCTCTGTTGCTTTTACATTCGCTTCGTACAATTTTATTATTATATTGGCCGGACATAATTCCAAGGCGATAGTCATAGCTTATATGGCGCCGCTCATAGGTGGAATTTACATGGCTTTCCGGAATAAAAAAATTGCCGGAACGCTCGTTACAACTTTGTTTTTAAGCCTGGCAATTCGTGCCAATCATGTTCAGATACTGTATTATACGCTGATTATTTTGCTGTTTTTCGGAGTTGTAGAGCTTATTTACAGCATCAAAGAAAAGCAGTTAAAATCATTTTTCCAAACGGTCGGTTTATTGTTGGTGGCACTTATTATTGCAGCCGGCATGAATGCGACTTCGCTTCTGACGACGTACGAGTATGCCGATTACACCATGCGTGGAAAATCCAACGGGCTTACGAGTGACACTCAAAATTCGCAACACGGACTGAATAAAGACTATATAACCAACTGGAGTTATGGTAAAGCCGAAACAATGACTTTGCTGATTCCAAATTTCAGAGGTGGTGCGAGTGCCGGAACGCTCGATGTGGATAGCAAAACGGCCGAAAAAATTAAAAGTTTCAATGTTCCCAACGTTGAAAAAGTAATGAAAGATTTTCAGTTGCCGCTTTACTGGGGCGATCAGCCCGGCACCTCGGGGCCGGTTTATCTGGGAGCTGTTGTTATCTTTCTGTTTATCCTCGGGTTTTTTGTTGTTGAAAAACGTATACTCTGGTGGCTTTTGCCAATGATTTTGCTCACGATGTTCCTTTCGTGGGGCAAAAACCTGATGTGGCTTACCGATTTCTTTATCGATTATGTGCCGATGTACAATAAATTCCGTACAGTGTCGATGACCCTGGTTGCAACCGGTTTTGGTATAACGCTGATGGCAATGCTTGCTTTAAAGGAAGTACTTACAACCGAAAACGCCCGCGAAAAATTACTTCGTCCGGTATTGATAAGCGCTGCCATTACTGCCGGAGTAGCACTTGTTTTTGCACTTATTCCATCTTTGGCCGGAAGCTTTGTATCGCCTGCCGATGCCCAGTTTAGCGGCGATTATGCATTTTTGAAAGAAACACTTCCGCTCGACCGTGAAGCGATGTTGCGTTCGGATGCCTGGCGTTCGGTAGGTTTTGTGCTGGCGGCTGCTGTTCTGCTTTGGCTGTTTATTAAAAATACGCTGAAAACAAATACGGTAATTGTGCTTTTCGGAGTGTTGTTTCTGGCTGATTTGGCTCCTGTTGCCAAGCGTTACCTGAACGATAGCAGTTTCGAACGTAAACGCAGATTCGAGAATCTTATTCAGCCCTCAGCTGCCGACAATATGATTCTGGCTGATAAGTCGTATTATCGCGTGCTGGATGCTTCTGTAAATATCTTTAATGATTCAAAGCCATCGTATTTCCACAAAAATATCGGAGGTTATCATGCTGCCAAACTTCGCAGATATCAGGAGTTGATTAATATGCAAATTGAAGGCGAAATCGGACAACTTTTCGGAGCTTTCGGTCGTGCCAAAACATTTGAACAGATTACGCCTGTACTCGATTCGCTCGGTGTGCTCAATATGCTGAACATGAAGTACGTTATCTACAATAAAGATGCTGCTCCGCTCGTTAATCCTAATTGCAACGGAAATGCATGGTTTGTTCAAAAAGTACGTGTTGCAGCCGATGCAAACGAAGAAATGAAACTTGTGGGCGAGATAAATACCAAAACAGAAATGGTTGTTGATAAAGAATTTGAGTCGCTTATTCCGGCAACAATTGCCGCCGATAGCACTGCGCGCATTGCACTGAAATCGTACAATCCGAACCGAATGGTTTACAGCTTCAGCTCGCCAACCGATCAGATGGCTGTTTTCTCCGAAATTTATTACGATAAGGGCTGGAATGCATATATCAACGGCGAAAAAGTGCCTTATATGCGTGCAAACTATTTGTTGAGAGCCATGCCGCTTAAAAAAGGTACGTACGATGTAGAATTCCGTTTTGAACCAAATTCGTATAAATTCGGCAATATTATAGCGCTCGTATCATCGGCTCTTTTTGCTTTGGGATTGTTGATTTTTGGCTTTCTTTCTTTTAAAAAAGTTAGAAAATAAGAAACTGTGAAATTAAGAAAATTATCACATTATCGGTTGTCTGTTGTCCGTTGTCAAAATTTTTGAAAATGAAAAAAATAAAAAATATACATTTTGGATCTACAATCAGCATGTCGCTGGTTTTGTTTTTAATCGGACTTGTGAGTCTACTGCTTTTTGTGGCTCACGATATGAGTGTTTATGTAAAGGAAAATATTAACCTGTCGATTATACTGGATGATGCAGTCAAAACCCCGGAAACAAAAAGAATAGAAACGTTTCTGAATACGGCGGGTTACACAAAAGACATAACGTACGTATCAAAAGAAGATGCCCTGAAAGAACACATCGCTTCGCTGGGCGACGATCCTCAGGATTTTCTGGGTTATAATCCGCTGAAAGCCTCGCTTGAGGTAAAACTGAATGCCGTTTATGCC
>JAYRXP010000495.1:0-2443 GCA_041917395.1 Paludibacter sp. | reverse complement strand
ACATACCCATTTCATCTGTCTTGAGAGCATTTTCGCGCAACGATTTTAAAATCAGATTTGCGGTTTGAATTTTACCATTTCGGTACGCCACTATGGCCATCATGGCTTTACCATAAAGCGTAAACGATGTCCAGTATTTTTCAGATTGATTGGTGTAAAATTTCACTGCTTCCTGAGCTGAAACATGAATTGGAATTTCAGCGTATTCGGAACGTAAATGCAGATACATTAATTGTATATTTCCCAAACAATTCTGACTGAGATAGTTTTTATTGTATTTTTTTAGTTCTGCAAAATCACGTGCAACTTCTAAATCCAGATAATTCAAGCCAGCCACAATCGCTTTCTGTTGTCTGTCGTCTGTTGTCATTTGTCCGTTCGTCATTTTATTTAATCGGGCCAGATTCAACAGAACTTCCTGCGTTACATAACGGCTTTCTGGCATACCTTCGAACCACGAAAAACCCCCGTTCGAAGTTTGAAGTTTTAACAATTTATCCAGATATTGCTGTCCCTGATTTTTTTGCATGTTCAGATCGAACAACAAAGCAATCTGACGTTTTTGTTCGGTTTCGTCCTGTGCAGCCATTACCCACGGCGTTTCTTCAAGCAGCATGTTCTTTAGTTCACTGTTTTTCTGTAAATTAGAAATCAGGGCATCCCGACTACCTGTTGCATTTTTCCATTGGTCGAAAACTTTTGCAATTTTCGGGTTTGAGTTGGCAATAAATCCTGCCAACGAATTGGCATAATAGGCTGTTAGATAGTCTAATGTGTTGTCGTTTTCAGGCGTTGATAGTGTTGGTAAAGCCTGCACTGCATACCACGCCGGATTCGACGAAAATTCTACTGCCAGATTTTTTGTTTCGACTTTTGAAGCATTTTTCAATAAACTTTCGAATGAAAAAGTCCTTGTTTGATTGCTGCGGATTATCAAAGGTAAACTTTCAGTTACCATTACTTTGTCCGGCAAAACAGGCAGGTATTTTTGTTCCCCATCGCTGAAATTACCTGCAGTTGCCACCATTTTGCAAATAACCAACTCATAAGGCATAAATTCTGAAATTTCGAATGAAACAGCTTTAGTCTCGTTTGCAGCAAGTTTTATGTTTTTTATCGGATTATCTATTAAAATAATTTGTTTTTCGGTTGCAGGGTCAATTAATTCAAAAACCACATTAGCTGTTAACTCTTTGTTTGTCAGATTAATAATATTAGCGCTCAACGTTAATTTATCGGATCGACGCACAAAGCGTGGCAGGTTCATTTGCACCATCAGGTCTTTTTGAGTTTCTACCTGTTCCTGCTTCTGTCCAAAAAATAAATCGGATGTGTGAGCAAGCATGTTCACATTCCAGCGGGTCAGACTTTCAGGAGCAGTGAACGAAAATTTTACATTTCCCTGATTATCAGTGCGTAACTGCGGATAGAAAAAGGCTGTTTCGTTAAAATTGGTACGAATTTGTGGTTTTGGATTTGCTTCTTCTTTTTTATTGTTTTGAATTCCATCAGAGCTGGTAGCAACAATTGATCCCACCGAAGCCATTTTCTTGTCTTCAATAACTGACATCGCTATATCTTCGCTGAGACTGACACTGTTCTCCTGAGCTATTCGAGGCATGCTTGCAGCACCACGAATCATAATCTTGTCATACACAACTTTGTTTATCTCTAACCCAAACCAATTTAGAATATCTAATTTAAAGTCTGGTATTTCCGATTCGTTGTTGTTGAAATAAACATAGTCGCTGCTCGTACCGGTATGGCTTGAATTCCAAACAGGGCTGTAGAGTATTTGCTCACGATAAAGTGGGTAAAAACTCCAGCTGTGCGGACGAATGGCATCTAATGACGCGTCGTACATGCTCACTAAAAGTTCTGCGCTTTTAGTTGATTTGTTTGCTTCGGGTATCGTAATCGTCCACTCCGCTTTTTCGCCGGGTTGTAGTTTATTTCTGAATACACTTAATGCCGGACTGAGCGTTTTTGTGGCAATTTTACGGCTGATTTGTACCTGTTCTGCGAAAAACTTTTCGTCTTTCATAAAGCTAAACATAGCTGTAATTCCCGGGCCATATTCATTTTTAAATGGTATTTCAAAATCCCGAATTTCATCGTTGAATTTCATCCATTTACTTTCAATAACTTTATTTCCCTGCATTATTTCGAAAAGCACGGCTGTGTTTTTTGTCGAAGTACCAAAACGTATCTGTGCTTTTTCTCCGTCAGAACATTCATTTTTAACTACCTGAAGCCATTTATATGTTTTTACGGCCGGACGTTTATCGCGGTTTTCGTAAAGCAAGGTAACATGCTCAGTTTTCACTTCATTGCCAAAAGCATCATTTGTTTTCAGAATAATCCGGTATTGTGCCGATGTCCAGTTGTTTACATCTATGTTGAGCGTCTTATCTTTTGTGTTAAATACTCCCGAAACAATTTT
>JAYRXP010000494.1:0-5255 GCA_041917395.1 Paludibacter sp. | reverse complement strand
CTCGAAAGCGGCATTTTACACAATGCCACCCGCTTGCGCGAAATGCTTGCCGAAGATAAAACTTCTGAATTTCCAACGTTTGAAACCAATGGATTTCAAGACATTAAACATCTGAATGGCATGGATTTAATCGACGAAATTCAGCGTGCCTATAACGGCGTGGGTGTGGAAGACACGATTGTGGTAACGCGCTCAAACAAACGCGCCACCATGTACAACAACGGTATCCGCAACCGTGTGTTGATGAAAGAAGATGAGCTGACAAATGGTGATTTACTGATGGTTACCAAAAACAATTACTTTTGGAACAAACCTTATAAAGAAATTGATTTTATTGCCAATGGCGATATTCTGGAGGTTGTCCGCGTGCGAAAACACAAGGAAATGTATGGATTTCGTTTTGTGGATCTGAGTCTGCGTTCGCTCGATTACGATTGGGAAATTGATGCATTGGTGTGGCTCGATATGCTTCAGTGCGAGTCGCCGGCACAAGCCAACGAAATGCATCAAAAGCTGTTCGAAACCATCGCCGAAGATTACCCCGAAATAACCAACCGTAAATTTCTGATAAAAACCATTTACGAAAGTCCGTTTTTCAATTCCCTGCAGGTTCGATTCGCTTACGCAGTTACCTGCCACAAGGCACAGGGCGGACAATGGAAAAAAGTGTTTATAGATCCGGGGCAAGTTGCAGACGAACGCCTGAACAGCGATTTTTACCGTTGGATGTACACAGCTCTTACACGCGCCAGCGAGTCGGTTTTTCTGGTAAATTTTCCGAATGTGAAATAATTTGTCCGGAATTTTACTCCAACTAAACGGGAACTTTCACTTTCACAGTTGTACCCTTGCCAATTTCGCTTTTGATAGTGAAAGTACCATTGAGCAACAATGCCCGTTCCTGCATAAATATCAGCCCGTTAGCTGTAGGCAAATAAGTCTGATTCAGATTAAATCCCGTCCCGTTGTCTGAAATTTCAAGAGTAAGTTTTTGTTCTGATTTTATCAAACTGATAGTTACTTCGGTTGCAAAAGCATGCCGGGCAACATTGTCGAGTGCAATTTGAAGAATCCGGAAAAGCGACGTTGCATCGTTTTCGTCAATTTCAAGTTTGGTGACATTGGATATGAATGTGCATTTTAATTTGTTTTTTCGTTCAAAATCGGACGAAAACAATGTCACAGCTTCTACAAATCCCATTAAATGAAGCACTTCGAAGCGCAAATCGTTCATAAATTCGGTAATTGTTTTTATGGAATGACTCGTTGATGCATGAATCTCGTCTAATTTTTGCAACAAACGCATCGATTCTTCATCAGGATTTAAGCGCAAAAGCTTGTTTTTCAGCATACCAATCTGAATTTTCATAGCCACCAGAATTTGTCCCAACTCATTATCGAGCTTGGTTGCCAGCAGAATTCTTTCCTGTTCCTGATTATTTTGAAGGAAAGTAGCAAATCGTTTGAGCATTTCTTTGGAATGAATCAATTCCATTTCCAGCTGTTTTCGCTCTTTAATATCAATAAAACTCACCAGACTTGCCCAAACCTCACCCTTTTCATTTTTTACCGGAGAACCAAAGATTTCCAAATGCGTAACAGTTCCGTCCGGTCGCTGAACAAGCATATCGTCGGTATGCGAACTTTCGCCGTACATTCCCTTGACAATAGACATTTCATCAACAGGATAAGGTGTATTCAAATCACCTTTAAATGCCTTATATACATCCGAAAGATTCTGTTTGTTTGCATCAGGCAATACACCACGACCTAACAGATTCAAGGCTCTTTCGTTCGATAGCAACGGTTTACCTGTAGGCGCTTCTACCATAAAGACACCAATCGGAAGTGTTGAGAATAAAGAGTCAAAAAGCTCATTTTTTCGTTTTAATTCTACGCTCGTTTTAAGCAATTCGGCTTCCATTAACTTTCTGTCTGTAATATCGATCATAGAAGCTTGCAAAACGTCTGTCTCGGGAGAATAAACTGAATTTGAAATCAATATTCTTTTTTCGCCATTTTTTCTAACTATCTCACATTCACTTTGATTTATAAAATATTTTTTTCGTATTAATTTCAATATTTTATCCCTGCAATTCGGGTCAGAAAACTTTTCAAAAAAAGCAGTGTTAATCATCTCTGATTTTGTATAGCCAAAAATTTGACACAATTTTTCATTAACATCAATCAATTTTTCGGCGTTTACTTCCAAACGAAACTTGCCTACCTGCGAATTTTCGAAAAGAGTGCGATATTTCTCTTCACTCACTTTCAGGTCATTCTCCACTTTCATTCGTTCCGAAATATCTCTGATAGACAAACAGGTATGCTCTTCGCCCTTTTCATCATAAAAAATGACAGATGTTACTTCGCCTGAAAAAACAGTTCCATCTTTTCGGATAAAATTAAGTTCGCCTGTAAATTTTCCGGTAGTTTTTCTTATTTCCAGAGCTATCGGCAATCGGGGATCTGTCTGATCTACCAATCCACTTCGACCCAAACTAATAATTTCTTTTTCGGAGAACTGAAACATAGCACAGGCAGCAGGATTTGCCAAATAGATATTTCCGTTTGGTTTCGACAACATTAAGGCGTCGCCGTTGTTCTCGTAAAGTAGTTTGTAAACATCGCTGCCAAACGATACTCGGTTAATTTCGGATTGAGGTAGTCTGCTGTTTTCCATAACATTTGTTTTAAACTTCCGAATAATTGAAATAATAAAACCAACAGACAAACAAAAAGAGAAAGAAATCTTTTGATTAGATTTATTTGACAAATATACAGCATTATTTCAGAAAAAGTAATGTTTTAAACAAAAATAAATTGAAATATAAATTTTGAACATCAACTTAAAAAAAATCATTACTTTTACATGCAATTCTTTCAACACTCTGCTTTATTATAATATGATAATACTACTTTCGCCAACAAAGATACAAAACTTTAAACCACAACATGTTACCGACAAGTTTTCGACTCCTCATTTTATGAAAGAAGCAAAACTGTTGGTAAACCTAATGCGCAAACTGCATCCATCGGAACTCAGTAAACTGCTTGATATTAACAGTAAACTCACAGAACTAAACTACGAACGCTACTTCAACTGGCATTTACCTTTTACGCCCGAAAATGCAAAACAGGCAGCTTTGGCGTTCGATGGTGAAGCTTTCAGAGGCCTGCAACCTAACACGTTCGACGATACCGATTTTGATTACGCTCAGCATCATTTACTTATCCTGTCGGGGCTTTACGGAGCACTCCGTCCGCTCGATCTGATTCAACCTTACCGGCTCGAAGTAAGTACGGCTTTGAAAAACGATGCAGGTAAAGATTTGTATGCTTTTTGGCAACCTAAAATCACAAAATATGTTTTAAACGCAGTCAAAAACACGAATCCTCAGCTGATTATAAATCTGGCGTCCGACGAATATTTTAAATCGCTTGATTTGAAAAACAAAAAGCTGAAGGTAATAGACTTTGAGTTTTTGGAGTACAAAAACGACACACTTAAACCAATTGTTATTTACACCAAAAAAGCACGCGGAATGATGGCACGGTTTCTGATAAAAAACAAAATTGACAATACGGAAGACATCAAAGGCTTCGCCGATGGTGGCTACTGGTTTAATCCACAACTATCTACCGAAAATAAAATGGTGTTTGTGAGGTGAATGTGTTTCGTGTTTCGCGTTTCGCGTTTCGTGTTTCGTGTTTCGCGTTTTTTCAATTAATTTTTTATTTTCTAAATTCTCCAAATTATGAATATCAGTCTATTAAAAAAAACAATTCTGTTTGCATCGGTTGCGATTCTGGCAACAATTATTCTTATTGCACAGCAAAAAAACAACACTCCCCTCTCACTGCGCTGGAAAAAAGTAGAGCAATTAGCTGAGAAACAATTACCTGAATCGGCTTTGAACGAGGTTAACGATATTTTGGCATTAGCCAAAGAAGAAAATAACACCATTCAGATTATAATTGCCAATATTTATAAAATGCGTTTTACGCTCGAAATTGAACCGGACAAAGCACCTGAATTGGTAAAAAGTTTTGAGCAATTCGCAAATAAAGAAACAGCAGCCGATAAAAAAGCGCTGTTACTATCCATGACTGCCGAACTTTATGCACGGATGTACCTCAACGACTCCTGGACAATTAACAGACGCACTCAGGTAACCGGAACTGTACCCGAAGACATTAAAGAATGGACCCGGAATATTTATTTTGATAAAATTTCGGAGCTGCTTTCCGAATCACTACAAAATGCTGAAATACTGCAAAATACGAATGCTCTTAAATACGAAGCATTAATGAACAAAGGAGACGACAGCAGATTATTTCAACCCACGCTTTTCGATTTTCTGGCCTATAGGCGCATACATTTGCTCGCTGAAATTGCGCAAGCTACTGACCTGAAAAATCCGCTTAATGACGAACGGTTATTTAGCAATACTCTTGAATTCAGCAATTTAAGTCAGGACACCATCTACAAGAAATCAGTTGAAAATCAGACTCTTGAAACATATCAATCTCTGATTCGTTTCCATCTGAAAAGCAACTATCAGCAGGCATTGATTTACACCGATCTGGAACGGTTGCAATATCTGAAATCGACAACTTCAAACAATACATTGTATATTAATGCGTTGGAGAATCTGGAAAGCAAATATGCAACAAACGAATTTGTGGTGGAAATTTTAAGTGAAAAAGCAAAATACTACCTCGAAAACCAATCTGAGAACGCAGAAGACAAACAAAACAAACGCAAAGCATACAATATCTGTAACGACGGCATAAAGCGGTTTCCAACCTACAAACGAATTGATTTACTAAAAAATATCAAAAAACAAATTACCCGTAAAAGCCTTAATGTGGCTCATAACGAGCTCAGTTTACCAAAAACAAATCTGAATATTAATATTAATTCGGCCAACATACAGCAACTGGAACTAACAGTCTATCGTGTAAATGATGATGCTGTAACTTATTACGAATACCGCCATAACCGGATTAACCGAAACGCAGCATATCCCAATCGGACACAGATTGAAAGCCGGACAATAAAGCTGAAGCCAAACCCGAATTTTGAAAACACTGATACAACAATTCAGATTACAGCCGGCGACTACGGAATTTATGAGGTAAACGTTCAGCCAAAACCCGGCACAACCAGGGATGAAATTTCGAACACAGTATTTGTTGTTTCGGAACTTGGTTATATGCAACGCGTAAACCGTGCCAACGAAAAAAGTTTT
>JAYRXP010000493.1:0-3849 GCA_041917395.1 Paludibacter sp. | reverse complement strand
TAAAAAATCGGTTGTACCGCTGCTTATCGTAAACCCGAGGGCTGATTTGTTTGCACTTTGCGATTAAAAATTGTCAGCACTCCCCGAAATCCGACACCTACAACTGCCATTCTGCCACATTTTCTGCCAATTAACAACAAAAATCAGTTGTGGCAAAATTATTGATGCGGGCAGGCAAGCTAAACAGTATTATTATTTTTAAATATGAAGAAACAAAAACATACCGATGAAGCTCCGGAAGTAAAACAGGAAGCTATTGAAAATGAAGTTATTGAAACACCCGAACAGGAGCAACAAACTGAAATTTTGGATCAGTCGGCACAACAAATTGAAGAACTGACTCAGCAATGCGCCGATTTAAATGATAAAAACCTGCGCCTAATGGCTGAGTTCGACAATTATCGTAAACGGACATTAAAGGAACGTTCGGATTTAATAAAAACTGCCGGCGAAAGTATTTTATCAAATATGTTACCATTGGTCGACGATTTTGAACGTGCGCTGAAAGCCATGGAAACTTCGGAGGATGTGAATGCTGTAAAAGAAGGTGTGGATTTGATTTATAATAAATTTGTGGCATTCCTGATGCAAAACGGCGTTAAGGCAATTCCAACCGAAAATGAAACTTTCGACACCGACCTGCACGAAGCAATAACTACTTTCCCTGCTCCTTCCGAAGATTTGAAAGGTAAGATTGTTGATTGTGTTTCGAAAGGTTATACCCTCAACGATAAGGTAATACGCTTTTCGAAAGTAGTCGTAGGCGAATAATTAATGCATTAGAATCAATAAAACATGACCAAAAGAGATTTTTACGAAATATTAGGTGTGTCGAAATCGGCTTCAGCCGACGAGATTAAAAAAGCATACCGTAAAAAAGCGATTGAGTTTCACCCCGATAAAAATCCGGGAGACAAGCAGGCCGAGGAAAACTTCAAAGAAGCTGCCGAAGCCTACGAAGTGCTGAGCGACCCTCAAAAACGCCAGCGCTACGACCAGTTTGGTCATGCAGGTTTGGGTGGAGCTGCCGGAGGTGGTGGATTTAACGGAGGCGGAATGTCGATGGACGATATTTTCTCGCATTTCGGCGATATCTTCGGTGGACATTTCGGAGGTGGATTTAGTGGATTCGGAGGCGGTCAGCGCGGTGGACAGAGGGTTCGACGCGGTTCCGACCTGCGTGTAAAGGTAAAACTCACACTGGCTGAGATTGCAACAGGCGTCGAAAAGAAAATTAAGGTTAAGAAGTTTGTTATGTGTTCGCACTGCAACAGCACAGGTGCTGCGCATGGTTCGCAACCCGTAACCTGCTCGACATGTAATGGCAGCGGACGTGTTACACGCGTACAACAAACCATTTTAGGACAAATGCAAACTTCGTCCGATTGCCCGACATGTGGCGGCGAAGGTAAAACTATCCGCGATAAATGTTCGCACTGTAACGGCGAAGGCATTGTGCGCGAGGATGAAGTAATCACTATCAACATTCCGGCCGGCGTAATGGAAGGAATGCAGTTGTCGATGAGCGGAAAAGGTAATGCTGCACGACGTGGCGGTGTAAAGGGCGATTTGCTGGTACTGGTGGAAGAAGAATCGCACCCGGAACTGATACGCGACGAGAACGATTTAATATACAACCTGCTTTTGACATTACCAACTGCAATCCTGGGAGGTTCAGTAGAGGTTCCCACTGTGGATGGCAAAGTCAAAGTTACCATAAACCCGGGAACTCAACCCGGAAAAGTGTTACGGCTTCGCGGAAAGGGTTTACCCAGCGTAAACCGCTACGGAACAGGCGATTTATTGATTAATATCGGTGTTTACATCCCCGAAAATCTGAATCGTGAAGAAAAAGCTTTGATAGAAAAGTTAGGACAATCGGGCAACATCAAGCCCAGCAACTCTGCCTCCCGCGACTTCTTTTCGCGCGTGAGAAACATGTTCGAATAAGATTCAACGGATATAAAGACACTAAAAAAGGCAACCGGATTTGAAATCTGATTGCCTTTTTTGTGTTTAGAAGATCTATCTCTTATTTCTTTGAAGCGTAACGCTCATTGAGCAATTTTGTAATTTCGGCAGTAATATCATATCCTTTATCGGCATACAAAATATTGTCGCTCGAAGTATTGCTGAAAATCATTTCGTACTTTTTGTCCTTGTTGTATTCTTTCAGAAATGCATTAATCGTATCGCGCAATTGTTCGCTCATTTTCTGCTGAACCTGCATAATTTGCTGGCTTAGTTTTCCATCAAGCTCCTGCAATTCCTGCTGACGGCGCACCAAACGGGCTTGCTCCTGCTCGGCACGTTCGCGGCTTAAAAATGCATTGGCTTCGAGTTTTTTCTGAAACTCACCCATCTCCACTTGAAGCTGACGGGCTTTGGTATTGATATTCAGACGTGAATCTTCCTGCTTACGTATCAACGACTCATTAGCTTCTTTGGCAAACTGATAGTTCGACAAAAGCGAATCTACATTTATATATGCAACCGGGAGTTTTCCGGATTTAATCTGTTCTTTTGTGAAAACAGCACCGTTTGCAGAAGTATTTGTGCCTCTGGTAAATACGATGATAAACAATGCAATAACTGCTGCGGCTAATATGCCATTAAAAATGAGCGAAAGATTTTTCATTATGCTTCAATAAATTAAAAAATGGGAGTTTGTGTATAGTTTATGAATATGCGCAATGTTATTTTCCAGCCTTTCGGGTACAATATCTGTACTTTCGGGCCATTTCAATTTGTTAAATCAGATACAAAGATAATTTTTTTAGCAGATTTAATTCTGCGAAACTATCATTTTTTAGTAATTTGAATGTTTATGGTTGGTTTTTAACTGAATTTAAGAAGAGCTGTCCTGATTCATATTAAATCGTCTCTTTCAACCTGTTGCCCGTCACATCATAATGGCAAAAAAATAAGAAAATCACTTACGGAATAAAACCCTGAAAGCTTCTTCAACTTTTTTCACCTGTACAATCTCCATATTTATCTTACCAATATTCAGGGCTTTAATGTTGAAATCGGGAATAATCATTTTGGTAAAACCCAGTTTTTCGGCTTCGAGTATGCGCTGTTCAATGCGGTTTATCGGACGGATTTCACCCGAGAGACCCACTTCGCCGGCTATGCAAACCTGCTTTTCGATAGCCAGATCGACATTCGACGAAAGAATGGCTGAAATAACAGCCAAATCGATCGCCGGATCGTTAATTTTCAGTCCGCCGGCAATGTTCAGAAACACATCTTTTTGTGCCAGCTTAAAGCCGGCCCGCTTTTCGAGCACTGCCAGTAACATATTCAGGCGGCGTAGGTCGAAACCCGTACACGAACGCTGTGGCGTGCCGTAAGCAGCCGAACTTACTAATGCCTGCGTTTCAATCAAAAACGGACGAACACCTTCGATGGCCGAAGCTATGGCCACGCCGCTCAACCCTTCGTGATTTTGCGACAAAAGCAATTCCGAAGGATTACTAACTTCGCGAAGCCCGCTCTGCTGCATTTCGAATATTCCCAATTCGGAAGTACTTCCGAAACGGTTTTTAATGCTACGCAGGATACGATACATATAATGCTGATCGCCTTCGAACTGTAAAACCGTATCCACAATATGCTCCAACACTTTAGGACCGGCAATGCTGCCTTCTTTGTTGATATGGCCGATAAGCAGTACCGGAGTGCCGCTTGTTTTGCAGAATTTGAGCAAATGTGCAGCACATTCGCGTACCTGCGACACCGAACCCGGCGACGATTCAATCATTTCGGTAGAAACGGTCTGAATGGAATCGACAATCACCACATCGGGCTGAATGTTCTGAATATGAACAAAAATTTGCTCGAGCG
>JAYRXP010000492.1:0-4118 GCA_041917395.1 Paludibacter sp. | reverse complement strand
GTTCCTTTTCCGGGTTCACTATCAAAATCAATACTTCCACCCATTTTTTCGGCTAACGAATTCGAAATTATCAGTCCTAAACCAGTTCCACCATATTTCCGGGTTGTAGATGTATCGGCCTGAGAAAATGCTTTAAAGAGTTTTTTCTTATCATTTTCTTTAATACCAATACCTGTATCGCGTACACTAAAAGTTACTTTGCCTTTACGTTTGGTTATTTTTTCGAATTTAACTTTCAGTTCAACTTCGCCCACGTGTGTAAATTTCACTGCGTTACTCAACAGATTTACCAAAATTTGTTTTGTACGTACCGGATCGATATACAGATAACGTGGTAAATCGGGCTGAACATTGAGTAAAAGTTCAAGACCCTTTTTGGCTGCCATAATTTTAATTATATCGGCTGCATTTTCGAGCAGTACAATTACATCCGTCTTCACCTGTTCGAGCTCCATTTTACCGGATTCAATTTTCGAAAAATCCAAAATATCATTGATCACTCCGAGTAGTGAATTGGCCGAAGTAATCGCATTTTCGAGATAATCCTTTTGATTTTTATTGAGTGGCGTATTGCGCAAAAGTTCTGTAAAACCAATCACGCCGTTAAGCGGTGTCCGTATTTCGTGACTCATATTGGACAAAAAATGCGATTTGGCAATACTCGCAGCTTCGGCCTGTTCTTTCGCCTTTTCAAGTTCTTTTTTTGTTTCGATAAGTTGCAAAAGCGATTTTCGGAGTTTTACATTTTTATTTATTATAAAATAAATAGAGAGTATAAAAAGTAAAACTGCCAAAAGCATTATACTTGCTTGCATTGTATTGAAAAGGGCCTTATTATACCATTCCCGTGCATCATAGTCCATACAAAAAAGGATATCCACCTGCTGTGTTTTCGGGTTTCGAAGAGGTATCAGCGCTGTAACCCATGTACCCCAGCTGTCTTTCATTGGATTAGTAACAAGCGGTCTGCCCGTTTGAAACGGAACATAAACCTGACTATCCAATTGATTGATATATTCATCGCCGGGTGCCGAATAATCTTTTGAACTCACCGGCTCCGAATCGACCACAAAATAAATGCTGCTACCTGACAATTTCAAAAAATACAAAAATCGGGATTCATGATTCACTACTCTCAAATCCATCAATTTCTTTTTCAACTGTTTATAACCTACACTTGAAGTATCATCAATAGTTGTTTTCAGAGCGTAAATGTCATTTTCATCCAAACTTTTAACAATCGTGTTAGCTATATGCTGTGCGTGATCTGAAGAATTACTCAGACTTTTTTTATAGACCGAGATCATATGCAACACAGATAAAGTGAGATAGATAAGCATCAGCACTACCAATGTTGTTCTACGAAAAAACAATCCTTTGAATTTTAAACTACTCTTATTTTTCATAATAATCTACTTTATTTCATTCAGCAAATTGTTCCAGGCCACTTCGAGTTTCGACACCAAAACCTTCAATTCCTTCCCATTAGAAGCATTAAGCTCAATATCTTTGGCAATTTCGCCTAAAGTAATGAACTCCATATTGAGCGCACTTCCTTTGAGTTTGTGTGCTTTTTGTTTTATAAGTTGTTCATTTCCCTTATTTACAGCATCTTTTATTTCCAAAATATATTTGGGATACTCTATTTTTGCCATATCGAGCAAACTTTGCAAAATGTCTTCGTTGCCTATTTTCCAAAGTAATTTTTCTTTATTAATGTGTAATGAAACTGTCGGTAGAATAGTGGTACGGCTCTCAGAATTCAACTCCATGACGAGATATTTTCGGGTGATTCGCTTCAATTCATTTTTTTCGATTGGTTTCGAAATAAAATCATCCATCCCCGATTTGAAACACAATTCGCGCTCTTCTTTAGATACACCTGCGGTGAGTGCAATAATCGGAACCGATTGTCCGTTTCGGAGTTTACGTATCTGTCGGGTAGCTTCCAACCCGTCTAATTCGGGCATTTGTACATCCATAAACACAATATCCGGACGATTATTCTTCATCTCATTTATGGCCTCAACACCATTTTTAGCCTCAAGAATTGTAACTCTCGGAATCAGAGCTTTCAACATATTCCCAATAACAAGCATGTTCATTTGTGTGTCTTCAGCCACAAGAACACAAAATTCTTTATCTACAGCATCTTTCAGTTCATCTACCGCCGGTTTAAGTTTCGAAAAATTGGTTATAACTTCATCACTGTCTCCTAAACTAATACTATTCAGGTAATAATACAGTTCATCCTGCTTAACTGGTTTAGTCAGCAGATATTTAACATTCAATTGCTTCGCGGTTTCGTGTAGCTGTAAGTCATCGGACGAACTATGAAGCATTATTATTGGCTGATTAGCTGCATTATTACTTAACAAGTCTCTGATATTCTTTATTACCTCAATTCCATCCATATCAGGCATGTGATAGTCAACAATAATCAAGTCATAATTTTCTCCGTTTCTCAGCAACTCAAAGGCATTATTTCCGCTTTCAACACCCGTAAAATTGATTTTCCAATAATCAAATGTATGCTGCATTATAATCCGGTTATGCTCATTATCATCAATAAGTAATACTTTTTTCAAATTTTTAATTCGTTTATGATCAAGCTCTTCCCCACATTCAAATTCGCAATCAATATTGAAGAAGAATGTAGTTCCAACTCCATATTCGCTGTTGAACTCAATGTTACCTCCCATTTGTCGCGCCAGCGAATTGGAAATAATCAACCCAAGACCGGTACCTCCATATCGGCGGGTGGTTGATGTATCGGCTTGCGAAAAGGCTTTAAACAACTTGTGCCTGTCCGATTCCTTAATACCAATACCCGTATCGCGAACACTTACTTTAAAAATTCCCCTGTTGTTTCTGATGTGGTCAAATTTTAAAATAAGTTCTATCTCACCACTATGAGTGAACTTAACAGCATTACTAAGAAGATTTACAAGAATCTGTTTGGTACGTATAGGATCGATGTAAGCAAAGCGTGGAATATCTGGTTGAATATTCAAAAGCAATTCTAATCCTTTTTTCGATGCCATTACTTTGATAATGTCTGAAGCATTTTCGAACAGTTGAATAATATCTGTTTTTACTGATTCGAGCTCCATTTTGCCGGATTCAATTTTCGAAAAATCGAGAATATCACTTATGACTCCCAACAACGAATTGGCCGAAGTTATAGCATTTTCGAGATAGTCACTTTGCGATTTGGTTAGCTGCGTGGTACGAAGCAATTCTGTAAAACCAATAACTCCGTTCAGCGGAGTCCTGATTTCGTGGCTCATATTTGACAAGAAGTTGGATTTGGCAATACTTGCCGATTCTGCCAGTTCTTTAGAGCGAATCAACTCAATTTCTGTTTCAACTTTTATCAATGCATCAGCCAATATGTTTGACAGGGTTTCAATCACAGCTATCTGATCGTTGTCCCACTCTCTTACTTTATCAACCGAATCGAAACCGAAATATCCCATCAAAACATTGTTGTTTGTAATCGGAAAACAAAGTAACGTGCGAATTCCCTGACGTGCGAATTCATCTTTTTCGTTGGCGGCTCCCTCTGGTAACAAATGAGTATCGCGGATGTAAATAATTTGTTTTCTTTCAACCTGTTCTTTCCACCATGGATAAATATTTATATCCACATCAATAATATCTTCCATCTGTGAATTAACATTTTCAGCACACCATTCATGGGTATTTGTCTCGATAATCAGGTTTTGTGAATAACGTAAAATATAGCTGCGGTCGACATTAAAAAATGTACCTGTTTCCTGTAACATTCGGTTTATTTTGTCGTCAATATTCCGGTTGTCCACACTAACCAAATCCGACGATATTTTATTTATCAACCGTTGTACATTAATCTGGTTTTGAAGTAAATCGTTTGCATTTTTACGGTTAATCAGGTTCACAATCATTTGTGAGAATACCTGCAAAAGGTCTTTTTCTTTGCCTGAATATTTATGACAGATTTTCACCGAATCGAAACCGACAAAACCTATACAGTTATCGTTATCCATCATAGGGATCGTAATAAGGCTTTTGATTTGCTGCATTTCCAGAAGTTTTCGCAGACCGCTGTCAGGATCCAGTTCCTCAACATTATCCAC
>JAYRXP010000491.1:0-2126 GCA_041917395.1 Paludibacter sp. | reverse complement strand
GACAAAGGGGTAGGAGTGGAGCTTGTTGTAACGTATACCGATGATAATAACAAAACGATGCTGGCCGATGTGGATGAACTTGAACTGGTTAAAGTCGAAGGTTCGAAACTGATCTTTGGTCTGGAATACAAACTTAACCGGGCCGGAACATTCAAATATGCTTTCCGTATGTTCCCTAAAAACGAGGATTTACCACACCGTCAGGATTTCTGCTTTGTTCGATGGATTTAATCTAAAAATAGCTATAAAAAAACAGGTTGTCTCAAAAGAGACAACCTGTTTTTTTATAATCTGATTTATAAAATCAGGTAAATTTTATTATAATTCCCATGCTAATGCACTCGCACCAAGAATTGCTGCATCTGCTTCTTTTAATTCACTAAAGAACAATTTAACTTTACCTTTCCACAATGGAAGTAAATTAGCTTCCATGTGTTCGCGTATCGGATTCATAATTAAATCGCCGGCTTTTGATAAACCGCCAAAAATTGCAATTGCTTCAGGAGCACTGAATGCTACGAAATCGGCCAAGCTTTGTCCTAAAATTTTTCCTGTAAATTCGAAAATATCTTTTGCTACCTCATCGCCTTCCATGGCAGCATCAAATACATCTTTCGACGTAATGCTATCAACCGGAATATTTCGTAACAAACTGTCTTTGGTTGTTGAGCCCAGAATTTCGCGTGCTGAACGCGCTACACCTGTTGCAGAACAATAAGTTTCGAGGCAGCCATGTTTACCACAACCACATACGCGTCCGTTTTCGCGAATTGCTGTAGTGTGTCCAAGTTCACCGGCAAATCCATCGTGTCCGTAAACTACTTTACCATCGATAATTATACCACTTCCAACTCCGGTACCAAGCGTGATCATTATGAAGTTTTTCATGCCGCGGGCACCTCCATAAGTCATTTCACCAACAGCTGCTGCGTTGGCATCGTTGGTAAGCGCTGTGGGTATTCCAAACTTTTCAGACATCAGCTTTGCAAAAGGAACTACGCCTTTCCAGGGTAGGTTAGGGGCAAACTCGATATTCCCGGTATAAAAGTTACCGTTAGGAGCACCAACGCCAATTCCTTTAATTTTATCTTTACCAACAGCATCGATGAGTTTAATCATTTCGTCGTACAAATCCTGTACATAGAGATTTACATCTGTGTGTGTGCCTGTTTTTATGGCACTTTTAGATACTACATTTCCACGACTGTCAACAACACCAAAAACGGTGTTTGTTCCACCCATATCCATGCCTATTACATACGGTTTTTCCATATTTCTTTTTTGTTTCGTGTTTTAGGTTTCATGTTTCGCGTTTTTTTTAACACGAAACATGAAACCCGAAATAATTAATAAATTCTATTCTACAGGAATATCTTTGTTTACGTTTTTACAACCGATAACTGCATACCACAACATATAGGCTAAACATACAAACATCACCCAGTAACTGTTTATGTAACCAAAATTGTCAGATACCCAGCCTTGTAATAAAGGAACAATTCCTCCACCCATAACCATAACCATGAAAATTCCTGAAGCAGCTGCGGTGTATTTTCCCAAACCTTCAACGGCAAGATTGAAAATTCCTCCCCACATAATAGATGTGCAAAGTCCACATAAAATAAGGAAAAGAATACTAACCGGAACCTTTGTTCCTATTACAGGCAATGTTATTGCTATTGAAGTAGGACTGAATATAGCCAAAAGAATAAATAACAATCCTAATGTTGAAACTGTAACAAGCATTGTTTTGCTGGATACTTTTGCTCCAATAGAAGCTCCAATTAAACGACCCACAAGCATTAGTAACCAGTAAATACCTACAATACTACCGGCAGTAGTTGCATCAATTCCCAAACCGGCGTTAGATGCGGTTGTTTGAGCTGTCATGTATAAGTTTGCAGTACTTGGGATGCCTATTTCAATACCAACGTAAATAAAAATTGCAATTGCCCCGAAAACAAAATGACGGAAAGATAAAGGACTGTGAGCATGTTTAACTTTCCGCTCTTCGGCTGTTTCTTTGTGAGGTTCCGGAATTTTTACAAAAATAAGAACCACAAATGCCAATGCAAAAATACCTAATGCAAGAAACAAAGCGGGATTTGCTTTTTCAATTGTTCTTC
>JAYRXP010000490.1:0-4995 GCA_041917395.1 Paludibacter sp. | reverse complement strand
TAAACGTATTTTTATACAGTCTACATGCGTCGAAAGTTGGAAAAATGATTTTTTATACATTCTCCATACAGAGAAAGGTCAATAAGTGTATTTATATGCAGTCTCCATACAGAGAAAGTATGAAAAATGTGTTTTTTCTGTTTTCTCCGTTTGGAGAAAGGATATTTTGATTGTTTTAACTGCATTTCTGTTTTCTAATTATTATTTGTAACGCGTAATTGAAAAAAGAATAGTTACGCGGATATACGCTGATTGGGCGGATCGAAGATGCCGTCAAAATGGCGTAGGGCGGATTTTATTTTTCAATGAATTGAAAAGTTATCACAACCAATCAGAATTTTTTTAATGTATTATCCGTGTATATTCGCTAAATCCGTTTAATCCCGAGGGGACGGGACGTCGAAATACTCCGTCCGCATTCCTATTTCTTGATGAAGAATTTGTCCGTCTCAACGGATTTTAAATCCGTATTTAAAATTGCTTCGGATTAAAAATCCTCGCGACGGGACGCCGTAGGTGTCGCATATTTGTAGAATGCAGGACACCCGCGGGTGTTGTTCGATCCCGTATGGGGTCGTATAGGATGGTGGATTGGATTTTCTATAAATATATTGTCCCGATGGTATAAAAAACTATTATTAATGCTGATTTTCTACAAATAGATCGGTGCTCCGCACCTAAACCAGGGACAGAGTCCCGCAAAATTTGTAGAAAAGATTGCGTACACGATTTATTCAGGTGCAGAGCACCGGAATATCTATAAAAATGGTACAAGTGGGATTTTTGTGGAAACAACATTTGCTTTTTTCTATTGTGGACTAAAAACCACATAAGGCACATAAGAAAAAAATCAGGAAGGATCAAATTACTCAAACCTGACGGTTTCAAAAAAGTTCACATTAGCCATAACTTTTGTGTAACTCATGTTTAAATAAATTCCTTCACAGGAAAACCAGTAGAACCTTAAAAAAGTCTTTGCTGCTTTAATGTTTCGGCTTTGAGTATTTTGTTGCTTGCCGAATAGCGGAACTGAGGTATGTAAAGGATGGTTTTGGGACGTTCGTATTTTGTTAGCGAGGTGTCGATAGCTGCTTTCAGGGCGGCTTCGGCCTGTTCGGTGTAGGGTGCCGATTCTATCACAAGCACGGGTTTATGCTCCAGAAGTTCGTCGTGCACTGAGCTGATAAAGAAGGGCTGCGCAATGTGTTTCGCCAGTTTTTGCTCCACCGCTTCAGGGTTTATTTTTATGCCACCGCTGTTAATAATATTGTCGAGGCGACCAAGCCATTTAAAAGCGGTTTGGTTTTGTATTTCCACCATGTCGGTGGTGACAATCTCGTCAGGAAGTAGGTGAGGAGCACTTATGCACAAGCAACCCTTTTCGTTGGTGCGTATGGAGACACCGTTCAGCGCTTCGAAATAATCCGATTTCCGGGGGCCATTCACAGCACGAAGCGCAATGTGCGAACAGGTTTCAGTCATGCCGTAAGTTTCGTAAAAAACGGTTGACAGCGATTGCAGTGCGTCTTCCGTTTTGCTGTTTATTTTGGCACCGCCAACGATGATTTTTCCGGTTTTCAATTTCCGGTTTTCAATTTTCTGAATTTCTTCCAGCGAATTTTGCAACTGATAAGGCGTAATGGCAGCAAAGTCGATAGACTGGTTCAGATTCGTAAACGGATTGGCCGACGGCTCCACGGCAATCAGGTTAAAGCCACCCACCATAGCCCTTACGAGCATCATTTTGCCGGCAATGTACGAAGCAGGCAGGCAGAGCAGGGCAGAGGCGGTGTTGTTCAGACCGAAAAAGGCATTTGTCATACGTGCCGAATTGCGCATGGCCGTTTTGGTAAGTTCAATGGCTTTGGGTGTTCCGGTTGATCCCGACGTATGCACCGTGATTGTTTTCGAATCGTTGAACCACTCAGCCAGAAAATGATACACAGCCTCCTGCCACGCGCCAATACCATTGCCGGCACGTAGAATTTCGTCCGCATTGTATTTGTCGTACAAGCAGCCATTCAATAGCAGTGTTTCATGATTCCGTTTTTCCATTTCTTATAATTTCATTATGCATTATGCATTTTCAATTATCCATTATGAATTACCCATTATGAATTATCCATTATCAATTATGCATTATCCATTAATTTCCCCCATCTTTTCTCCCGGTTATAATACAATTTCGCTTCCCTGATTTCGAGTGGCGAGTCCACATTGTTGTGATACAGTTGTCCCGTTCCCAGTCCCTGTGGTAGCGGCGAATTCAGTGTATAAGTCCACTGTGCAATGGCATTCAGGCCAATGTTCGACTCCAGCGCCGAAGTAATCCACCACTTTATGTTCAGCCTTTCAGCCAGCGCAATCCATGCTTCCGATTCACTGAAACCGCCCAGCAGACTTGGTTTCAGAATAATATAAGCCGGCTTTATTTGTTCAAGCAGTGCGGCTTTGTCGGCCGGTTTTACGCCAATCAATTCTTCGTCGAGCACAATGGGAATGGGCGAGTGGGAGCAAAGTGCCGCCATTGCTTCGAACTGTCCCTGTCGCACGGGTTGCTCAATGGAGTGAATGGCAAATGCCGAGAGTCTGTTCAGCTTTTCCAAGGCGTCAGCAGGTGTAAAGCCGCCATTGGCATCGAGCCTGATTTCGATTTCGTCAGCCGAAAATTCGCTGCGAATGCCTTTGATAATATCCAGTTCGGTTTCGAAATCGAGCGCGCCCACTTTCAGTTTAATGCAGCGATAGCCTGCAGCAATTTTTTCGCTTATTTGCTTTTGTATAAAGGCTTTGTCGCCCATCCATACCAGTCCGTTAATGGGGATGCCGGTTTCGCCGCGCGTAAAAGCTGAGGGGAAAAGCTCTTTGCTGCCTTTTTTTTGCAGGTCGGTCAGTGCCGTTTCGAGTCCGAAAGCTATGGACGGAAAACCCTGCAACTGAATGGATGCGGGCGAAACACCTGCATTTATCAGATTGCAAACTTCGTCGAGTTTGGCTATGTAGGTTTCTTCGGGGTCAATGCTTAGTCCGGGAATGGTGGAACATTCGCCCGTACCCGTAAAACCGTCGTGCTCAATGAGCATGTACGACACCGGCTTTGTGTGAAGAACACCGCGCGAAGTTCCTGCCGGGAACTTAAATTTCAGATTATGTTGTGTATAGCTGGCTTTCATATATCAAAAAATTCAGCACAAATATAAACAAAAATAGCCAATCTTTCGAATGGCTATTTTTTATCTTTTCTGTTGTATGTCGTCTGTTGTCAGTCGTCATTCTAATTTTGCTTAACCGTTTCGAGTACCTTTTTATCGATCTCTACCGGATATTTAGCCCGAAGTTGTGCAATCCACTGTTTTTCGAGGTATTCCTGATAATCGGCTGTAACCAGTCCGCGTACATCGGTGTAGTCTTCCGGAAGCGATTTGAGCAGTTTGCCTGCAACAAACACATAAGGATAATCTTTGTCGGGTTCAACAGCGGCTTTCGATTTGAATACCAGTTTATCCACCTGTTTGTTGTCGCCCTGAATATAAATGTTTTTCTCTACTTTCACATATTGAATGCTGTCGTTGAGGCGTGTGCGCAGGTATTTGTCAATCGAATCGTTGTGCGATTTTTTTACAATGGCTTTAGCCAGTTTCATTGTTTTCTGATCTTTACACATGATTACACGACCTTTATAATGCGGTTTTTCCCATTTATAATCGGCTTTGTGTTCGTTGAAATACTTCGCCAGACCCTGCGTGTCTTTCGATGCTTTTTCCCATACTTCATTGTTGCTTACTTCGAAAAGCAAAATACCATCATGATATTCCTGCATCAGGAAGCGGAAATCATCGTATTTGTTTTCGAGCTGACTGTCTTCGTAGGCGAGTAATTCTTTTTCAGCAAAAGCATTCAGCTTTTCATCAATAATTTCCGAAGGAGTTGTTTTTTCGGTGTAACTATTGGCTTTTAAGAATTTGGCAAAATCGGCCTGCGTGTAGGTTTTACCTGCAAACGTGATAACCGGTTTAGCCAGTTTTGCAGCTTCGAGTTGAAATACTGAGTCGGTGAGTGTTTTATTTATCAGCAAGTCAGCAATTTCTTTAACCGATGCAGCAACCACATCGTATTTGTAATCAGCTTTGAGTTTTGCAATGAATGATTTCTGACCAAGATTAGCGCGTTCGTCACGTTTTACTTTATTCTGCAAATCTTCTTTCGAGCTTTCAAAACTTGCTATTCCTCTGCGATCAATCAGTTTTATAATATGCCAGCCAAACGATGATTTGATGGGTTGACTGATATCGCCCGGATTTTTAAGTGCAAAAGCTGCATTTTCGAATTCGGGAATCATGCGGCCTGAACCAAACCAGGGAAGTTCTCCGTTTTTAGTGGCAGAACCTCTGTCTTCCGAACGGTCGTTGGCCAGTTTGCCGAAATCGTCACCTGCTTTAATCCGTTCGTAAATGGAATCGATGGTAGCTTTTGCTGCTTTGTTTTTATCTTCATTTCCCTGTTCGGTGAAACGCATAATGTGCGCTACAAGTATTTCTCCCAATGTTTCGCGGCGGTTTTGAACTTTCACGATATGGTAGCCAAAGGCGGTACGAACGGGTTTGGAAATGGTGCCCGGTTTTGTGTTGTAAGCCATAGTTTCGAAGGGATAAACGGTGCGAAATGCTGAAATCCATCCAATGTAACCGTTATTATCTTTTGCTGATTCGTCTTCCGAAACTTCTTTGGCAACTTTTCCGAAATCTTCTTTTTCGATGCGTTTTGCAATGGCAGTAATTTTTTTCCAGGCGGCCAATGTATCAGCGGGACTCGCATTTTGCTGTACACGTACCAGAATGTGACTTACTTCAACATCTTCTTTCATACGGTTGTAAGCTTCCTGTAGTACGGATTCATCAACTTTACTGTCAGTTAAATAAGGCTTCGTTAACTGTGAGCGATAACCGGCAAGTTCGTTGACAAACGATTTTGTGGTGTCGATGCCCTGTGATTTTG
>JAYRXP010000489.1:0-3102 GCA_041917395.1 Paludibacter sp. | reverse complement strand
TTCCACGCGTAAAAAAAGGGCATTTTAAACTTTTCGCACTACAATTCAGGCTATTCCGAAAATTTGATTATTTTTGCAGGTCAATCATATCTAATAAAAATAACAGCATGGATAACAGCCCCGAAATATTATTTAAGGTACCCGAACCTACATTGCGCAGGCTTCCGTGGTATTTGGCTTATGCACAGCTTGTTCTGAAAGATGGCGAAACATACCTGTCGTCCACACAAATTGCAAAAAATATTGCTGTTGATGCATCGATGGTGGCAAAAGATTTGTCGTTCGTACAAATTACAGGAAAAACCAGGGTAGGCTACGATGTGAAGGAGTTAGTTGATATTTTGGAGAAATTCCTTGGTTTTACCAATTCTCATAAGGCGTTTTTGTTTGGTGTAGGTAGTTTGGGAGGAGCGCTGATGCACGATAACGGACTGGAACAGTTTGGACTGGAAATTGCCGCCGGATTTGATGTAAAACACGAGCTTGCAGGCACAAGCATCAATCGCGTACCGATTCATCACTTCGACAGATTCAAGGAACTACAGAAAAAAACAGGTATAAACATTGGTATACTTACTGTTCCGGTCGACAAAGCTCAGGAAGTAGCCGAGGTGATGGTTGAAGGCGGCATAAAAGCAATTTGGAATTTTACACCTTACAGAATACGCGTTCCGGAAAGAATTGTGGTTCAGAACACCTCTATTTATGCCCATTTGGCGGTAATGTTTAACCGCCTGAACGAAATCAAAGCCTGCGAAGATTGCGAAAAACAAGAAATGACATTGTAAAATTAGTATGAAAATATTTGCCATAGGTCAAAACTACATTGAGCACAACAAGGAACTCAATTCTAAAAACCCGACAGAGCCGGTTGTGTTTATGAAACCCGATACAGCGCTGCTGAAAAACAACAAACCGTTTTACGTTCCCGAATTTTCGCAGGAACTTCATTACGAAACCGAGTTGATAATCAAAATAAACCGCATTGGTAAGAACATCGCACCAAAGTTTGCACATCGTTATTATTCCGAAATCGGACTGGGTGTTGATTTTACAGCCCGCGATCTTCAGCGCAAACTGAAAGCCGAAGGAAAGCCATGGGAAATTTGCAAAGCTTTTGATAATTCGGCAGTTATAGGTAATTTTCTGCCGGTAGAAAGCTTGGGAAATATTCAGGACATTCGTTTTCGTCTCGATCTGAATGGTGATACCGTACAAAACGGACATTCTGCCGATATGATATTTCCTGTAGATGAACTTGTTGCCTATGTTAGCCGGTTTTTCACATTGAAAATCGGGGACATTCTCTTTACCGGAACTCCGGCAGGTGTAGGAACGGTGAAACCCGGAGATAAACTGCAAGGTTACATTTTCGACCAAAAAATGTTTGATTTTAGTATAAAATAAGTTATTGTTTTTCAAACTCAGTAATAATTCCGGTCGGAAAACGTTATCTTAGTTGCCTGCATTGTAATTGCAGTTCTATTGCTATCGAAATTTAATTTGAAATGAAGCATTCTTTTATCATTATATTTCTCCTGACTGTATTTCAAGGTTTTACAACAACAGCTCAGGAGTTATTTTTCAATGCCGATCTTACGCTCAGTTGGAAAGGCATCGAGACCCTGCCGGTTGGTAACAGCACCCGTCGGATTGTAACGTTCGAAAACGCCGTTTACCCCGACGAAACACAATTACCTTACTTCAACAAACGTCTTCTTTCGGACAAAAACCACCAATACAAACTGGTTCTGAAAAACGAAATTTTCGCTCCTCTCACTGGCGACGAACTTCAGGTTTTACCCATCGAAAGTATTGTTAATCAAAACATAAACCCTTTGATGCGCACACTGGATATTCGCGGAACATCGTACGTGGATATTTTGATTTCGCCATTTGTGTTGCGCGATGGCACAATCCGGAAACTGGTTTCATTTTCACTCGAAGTTGTAAAAACACCAAAACAGCAGAAACAAAAAGCCGTTGGTAGCCAGACTTATGCTTCCAGTTCTGCTTTGGCTGCCGGTAAGTTTGTAAAAATTGCAGTTGCTAACACGGGTGTTTACCGACTCACCTACGACGATTTAAATTCAATGGGTATCTCGCCTGCCAACGTCCGCATTTTCGGATACGGAGGTGAAGTGCTGAGTCAGGACTTCTCAAAACCGGCTATTGATGACCTGCCCGAAGTCTCAATTCACATGGAAAAGGGTAATGATGGTGTGTTTAATTCGGGCGATTATATTCTGTTTTATGCCAGAGGCATTCAGAAATGGAGCTACGACCGTGTGCGCGAAATGTTTACGCACACCATTAATTCGTATTCTACAAAAGGGTATTATTTCGTTACTTCCGATGCCGGCACCGGAAAAAAAATTGAACTTAAAAACATTGATATTCCAACAGATGCAACCGTGGTGCCGGTCGAAGAATTTACCGACTACACGGTGCACGAAAATGAGTTGAAGAATCTTGTAAGTTCCGGAAAAGAATTTTATGGTGAGTTTTTTAACGACAAAAAAACAATTCCTCTTGTCTTTAATTTTCCGAATATTGCATTGAATAACAGCACCAAAGCCCGTCTGGATGTCGCGGCATCGGCTGGTGCAATTACCACATTTACGCTCGATTTGGATGGTGCGCAAACTAAAACTCTGCAGGTGCCAAAGCGTACGGATGGCGATGGATACGAAAAAGCGAAAGCCTCCAATGGTTTTTACACATTCACCCCAACGCGCGACGTTCTGAATTTCAGCCTGACGTTTAATCCCAACGGTTCGTCAGCAGAAGCTTTTCTGAATTATCTGGAAATTAACGTGCAACGTGCCCTCAAAATGAGTGGTTCGTCAATGCAGTTTCAATATACCGGCCAGCTTGGCACCAATAATTATTGTCAGTACCGGCTTGGCGATGCAGGAAGCAATGTGCAAATATGGGATATAACTGATCCGCAAATCACAACAAAAGTGCCAACGCAACTCGTTGACGGGAAACTGGTATTTACAGCTCCCGGAGCGGATATAAAGAATTTTTTGGCCATAGATCCTACGCAGGGTTCTTCATTCCCCAAACCCGAAATTGCAGGTGTCGTACCTAATCAGA
>JAYRXP010000488.1:0-1557 GCA_041917395.1 Paludibacter sp. | reverse complement strand
TTTGATTTATTACGGTCAAAGTTATTACCAACTTTCCCAATCCGAACGACCATTTCATTTGCAATATGAAGTGCTGAAACCCAGTGGATATATGGGGCATGGTTACGGCATTTTCGGGACTTTGCTTATTTTGCTCGGAATGGCAATTTATATCGTGCGTAAACGCTGGAAAAAAGTGGCCGAACTGGGCAGACTTAAATACTGGCTCGAATTTCATATCTTTTTATGCACACTCGGAACCGTTTTTGTTATTTTTCACACAACATTCAAATTCGGAGGTATTATATCAGTCGGATTCTGGGCGCTATTGCTCGTATGGATAAGCGGCGTTGCCGGACGGTTTATCTACCTGCAAATACCACGCAGCAAAGAAGGACACGAATTGTCGCTTCAGGAATTGCTTACACTAAAAAGCAATAACAACGCCGAACTCACAGCAAAATACGGTATAGATTTTTCGCAGATAAACACCGGTAAGATTTCGAAAATACGACTGAAACATCTTTCAAAATCAGTTTCGGAAAAAGACATTTCCAGGTTAAAACAATTAATCACCCGACAAAGAGTACTTGTTGGCAGAATTAACCGCTTGGAAAAATCGCAACAACTTTTCAGAGCGTGGCATATTATACATTTGCCTTTTTCGGTAATAATGATACTTATAATGATTATTCATGTAGGTGTCGTGTTGTTTTTTGGTTATAAATGGATATTCTGATGACAGAAGAACTTATTGAAGAAATAATTACCTATAGCCTGCTTGGCATTATCATAGCCGGTAGCGTTATTTATTATATCCGGAGATTAAAGCGGAACTCAAACCTTGTGTCCGAAAAAATTGAGACGGCCAGAAACGATGGATCGTACGAACCTGTTTCGCTCTATCCGGTGGTGGATACCAACCGTTGCATTAACAGTGGCGCGTGTATCAAAGCCTGTCCGGAACATGATATTCTTGGTATTCGCAACGGAAAAGCAACCATTATCAATGCTGCACAATGTATCGGTCACGGAGCCTGTTTCAGGGCTTGTCCGGTCGAAGCCATTTCGCTTTGGATTGGTACAGAACGCCGGGGAGTGGAACTGCCGCATATATCGCCCGATTTTGAAACCAATGTTCAGGGTATTTTTATTGCCGGAGAACTGGGAGGAATGGGTCTGATACGCAATGCTGTAACTCAGGGACGTGAAGCAGTGGAAAATATCGTCAAAAAACTGGATAAAAACCACAATGCTACGTACGATTTGGTGATTGTAGGTGCCGGACCAGCCGGAATTTCAGCAACGCTGGCTGCTAAAAAAGCCGACTTAAAAACGCTTACTGTAGATCAGGATACGCTGGGAGGAACTGTATATACCTATCCGCGTTCGAAAGTAATCATGACACATCCGATGGATTTGCCACTTTACGGAAAAGTAAAACTACGTGAAACATCGAAAGACGAACTGCTTGACTTATGGCTCAAAGTATTGGGTGAAAATAACATCAGAATACAGGAAAACACGAAAGTGGAAGCAATTAACCGTGTTGGAAATGAATTTGAGATAGAGACACTG
>JAYRXP010000487.1:0-1952 GCA_041917395.1 Paludibacter sp. | reverse complement strand
CCGCAGGCATTTGCAATTTTAAGTTTTACATAATAAATTCCCGGATTTGTAAATTTGATAGCCGCATTATCCAGTTTTGACAAGAAAGTGAAACCAGACGCATTTTCCGTTTTTTCGGGAACAACAGTCCAGGTATAAACCGGTGCGCTGCACGACTGATTTAAAACGCTGGATGTATTCGTGAAATTTATAATACTTCCGGCACAAACGCTGTCGGCCGAAGCAACAAATGTTGCATTCGCAACCGCTTCAACGATTAAAGATTTTTCATTCGTCGAAATTATCTGACACAAATCCTGATTCTGAGCCTCAATTTTCACCTGCCAGCAGCCGGCCACATTCACCTCTGTTGCCGGGAGTGTTAAGTTTCCACTCACATCAATCCACGAGGGTTCGGTTACAGGAATGTAGTTTGTCTGACCCGGCTTGCGGTAATACCAGTAAAAGTTCGATGCATCTTTACAACCCACTTTGCCAAAATAGCCGGGAATGGTTAGATTTTCGAAAAACACTGATTTGCTGATACAACTTTTAGCCGGAGTTTTAAAATCAGCTAGCGGAGGTACACTTACGTTGATCATTTTTTTCACTCCCGTTCCGTTTTTGGCAAAAGCCGAACACGAATTGGCAACCCCTTTGTTTAATAATTGTATCTGTACCGAAAATGAGCTTCCAGCCTCAGAGCACGATGCCTTTGTAAAAACATGTTCGATAAGTGGATTTTCCAACAATTGCATTTGCGTAAACTCGGCCATTTTGGAGCCATCTCCAAAACTTACCTGGTATTTGGAACCTTTATAATTCCTGCCAATACCACCCACCGATGTATCAACACCAAAATACACACTGTTATTAACACAAATTTCCTCGCTACTCGAATTTCCGAGGTTCGTTCCGTTACCATGAAATAAAAATACACTGCTGAAAACTGTTGATGTGGTTTTCGTGCGCGTAATCTGAATCACGTACGTACCAAGAGGCAGATTATCAGGCAATAAAACAGAACTTCCCTGATGATCCAACGGAATTCTGTTGTTATTTAAAATATCGAAAAGTAAAATTTCATAATTGTCAGTATCCAAATAATCAATCAATTTCAAAGTTCGCTGAGCCACATTCATTTGCGAAGTTACTGCTCCCACCTGTTGGTTTAGCGACCCGAAAATCAAGCCACCAAGGTTATTATCCTGACAATTAAAGTAAGTTGTATTATTAAGAAGTACCGACGATAACTTTGGCGCTGCAGGTGCTTTGCCGGCAATGACATTAAACGAAGGCGTTTCCTCAATCCACTCGGGCTCCGAAGAACGAATTCTCATTTTATACCTGCCGCTTTTAATCGTATCAGGCAATAATGCATTAATCACAGGTGTGTAGAACTCATTAACTTCCTTTATTGTGAGTGGTTTTGTCCAGTTGCCCAATGCATCCGAAAGTTCAAGCGTAAATCTGTTGTCAATTGAAAATGTGTCGGTGGGATTTACAATTACCGAAACGCCGGATCCGGGAGTGTACGAAAGCGAACCGTCGAACCACAAAATATTAATATTCTGTGCCCGGAGTACTGTGGTCGAAAAAACAACGTAAAGTACCAATAAAACGAATCGAATCAGGTGTTTCATTAAAAAAATAATCTTACGAAATTGAGTCTGAAAAAACGCATTTTCAGGATGTGTTTTTTCGCTTCTTTTGGTACAGTAAAATTACTCCTTTAACGCAATGCGGAATAACCGAAATGTTTGTAATAGACTTTATAAATGTTTGTAGTAAAATGAACAAATGGATAGAAAATGCGAAATTTCACAGGGCGTGATGATTTGTTAATTCAAATAAAAAAACACGTTCAAATATGCTCTTTGATAAAAAACTCAATTAATACAGATCAGAGAGCAAAGAAAACAGCGCAAAACAGAAACATATTCAATTGAAAAACAGAACATTAAACAGAAAAT
>JAYRXP010000486.1:0-2661 GCA_041917395.1 Paludibacter sp. | reverse complement strand
GATGCTAACAAATAAATCGATATCGCCCCCTTTCAGGATATCGTCTACCCTTGAACCAAATAAAAACACGCGCGACTCCGGGCCAAAATGCTTTTTGCCAAGTGTTTGTATACTCCGTATTTCAAAATCGGATAAGCGCATTTTTATTTCATTTTTCTGAATGGCAAATATAGTTATAATTGTTCGTTTTAAAAAAACACCCTTACGACTTTATAATATTACTTCAACTGTTTCAACACAAACCGCAACCGTACTTTCATAGCTTCCACATCGGCCGCATCATAACCGGCATTAAATTTATAATTAAAGATACTATTATAAGACCCTATATCATGGCAGAAAAACAGTTTCATAGCATCGTACAAGGCCTTACCCTCGCCATTACACCAGGCAAGCATTGGTGGGTCCATACTCTTCATGGATTCTAATAATATCCTGATAGTCTTTCCCTTTTCGGCCGTAATTTCCTTTTTAAGCGCCGCAGCAAGCGACACTTTATCGGTGTGAAGCAAAAAATCGTAGAACGATTTGGCAGGCTTTTTTTGCGAATTTGCCACATGAGGCATCGCAGGAATTAGCTCCAAAACCGAATTTTCAGATTCCATTGGCGCCGGATTGCCGGTTTTCAGTTTGTTGTTCAGCAGTTTATGATATACTTTTGCCAGAAGCTGTGTGCGTTGCGTGGGGAAAGTGCGCATCTCAGAGTCCGACGAATGCCCTTTGATATCGTTCAGGGTTGCCAACGAATCCAAACGGGGATGTGGCACATAATCGTCGCCCAGCATATCTATCAGTAGGGATGACAGGTCAATTTCATTCGGATAGGCAAGCGATATTTCGTTACCTGTAAGGGCTTTGTAGCGGCTGCAAATATGATCTATGCCATAGTACTTGGCATTCTGACTCCAATGTACCGGTATTAGCCCTTCGTTGCAATGCGAAGTTACAAGCGAGCAATACGCTTCAATCATGGCCGCTTCGCAGGGCTCTATATCGAACTGCTTGGTTTTATTATTGTGAGCCACACACATATTAAAAATCTGCTCACCCTCATTAAAATTCTGGCACTGATAATGCACAAAAAACACCTTGTCGTAAGGTGGTAAACTGTTTGTAGTCATAGATTTGTTATAATATTTGAAATTATTATCTCTCAATTGCCTCCAGCTTTAGCTGGAGGATTCTTGAAGGTTATATATTTAAAGGCTTTAGCCAAATTCTATAACTTTTGGGTTAAAGCCCATTTATACACTTACACTAATTATGGCTTTATATTCTTCGCTTCGCTCTGAATGACAAAGCCATTGTTAAGGAAACAATACCGCTGCACAACTACGCTGCAATGCGAAATGGTTTATAGCAGTGGTGCCGGGTTACTTTATCTGCTCCAGAATAAATTTCAAGCGGGTTTTCATGGCATCCATTACATCGGTATCGCTCTCCTTTATTACATAATCGAAAATAGAAGGATAAGTCCCGATATTCCGATTGAAAAACAACTGCATAGCCTCGTAAAAAGCATTATTTTCACCTCTGGCAATGGCCAGCACCGGCGGATTATTTTCCTTCATTGTTTCTATCAACAAGCGTAAAGCCTTCCCTTTTTCGGTGCTAAACTGAGTCTTCAGCGCATTTGCCAACTGCCAACTATCCTTGTGTAACAGGTATTTGTCAAAAGTTTTGGCGATGGTGTTTTTCTTTGATTTATTTTCGCTTTGGGTATCGCTTATCGGATTTACTTTTTGCTTTTGAGCAGCTAACTGTTTTTTCAAGCCCGCTAAATCTTCGCCCAAAAAAGTTCCAAATGCATCAACAATTGCTTTTTTCGCTTCGCCACCTTTCATACCTTCCATTACAAAAACACCGGAATCTATCTTGTCGAGCAATAAAGTCATAAAACTTTCTTTGTGTTCAGGCGACAGTTTAGGACCAGCGTTCGTTTCGGGCTCTTCTGTATCGTCCTCCTCTTCCTCTTCTTCGAGTTCCTTAAAGTATTCAGAAAGAGGCCTGTAAGCACTTTCGCTAATTTGAGAGAAAAAGTTAAAGTTATCAAATTGCACTGTGATATTATGCAATAATTTCAGCATAAATTCTGTCTCAAAATCCTTTGCAATAATTTGTGCGGCCTTTTCTTCCTCAACATCTACATACCTGCAAGCATCCTGAAATACACTTTTCAAATAAGCTTTGATATATCTATGATTGGAGTATTTCAACAGATTAGCACGAAGTTCATCTTCAAACTCGTCATAAATCCTATCAAACTCCGCATCACTATATTTCTTTTTTAAAACTTTAAAGTCACCACTCCAAAACAAATCTCTCATTTCAAAAATGGATTGAAATACTTCCTCGGCTTCCAATACAAAATTTTTCAGGGCTAATGCTTTCTGTTTTTCCATATTTAATGAATTACTTTCTTTATTTCTTCTTCTAACACACGTAATTTAGAATTCAATTCCACCTTTTTATTAAACTGTCTGCACTTCTCAATAGCTTTCTGAGTTTTTTCAATTTCTGAATTCAATTGTTTCAGTTGCTGTTCTTTGGCAATAAGAGTTTCAATGTCTTTTTCCTTGCCTTGATTCTTTCCTGATATTTTAAAACAGATATCCTGAAACACAGAGTCCAGGGAATTTGAAAGTGATATTTCAAATTCAT
>JAYRXP010000485.1:0-1849 GCA_041917395.1 Paludibacter sp. | reverse complement strand
TTACAGGAGTTATCTTATCCATTCCTTCGCGCGCCGTTACACCCGGCGAAGCGGTAATGTCCCATGCTCCGAAAACTTTCCGGTATTCATCTCCTGTTTTTTGAAACAACGTCATACCATCAGCATTGAAAAAATTGTACGCATCGGCCATATCCGGCGCACTTTCCAAGCCATCGCAACGCACCGAAGCCATGTTTACAATAATGTGATAACGTTCGTTTTTCTTGATCAGGTCATCGTTGTTGAAGAACCAGCGGGTGCCGCTGTAAGTTCCGTTCGGATAGTTCGACAGGTTAATATTGTTGTTATTTGCTTCCAAAACAAACTGCGTAATTTCCGCCTGCTGAGCAGCGCTGAACGATTCTTTCCAGTCTTTGAGAATAGTTCTTGCCATTGCCTGCGTCCGGATTGCATTTGGTGCAGGGGCATATTTCATCGAATTCCGGTCCAGACAAGGCAAGGTAAAGCCTTTGTAATAATACCAGTTACTGCCGCGAAAAAAATTCATCAGTGCATTTTTATTCTCTTCGGATAATTTTTTTGCCCAGGGCGAACCTCTGAGAACACTTAAAACCGAAAGTGCATTCGAAGTTCCATCAATCGGATATCCCCAAATCAGACACTGGCGACCATGGCCCCAGCCAGCTCCATCGGTAGTAAAACCTTCTGTCCAGAACGACGTTTCAATCGTGTTTTGTGAAGTGGTGCTCATAGCTTTCTGACAAACATCGGCCAGCAGATCGACCATTGGAACCGATTTATACATAAATGCCACAGGCAATAACGAACGATAAGCCAACGCATTACCGCCAACCCACCACACATGATTACGAAAACGGTCAATTTGCACCACATTGGCATCCGTTTCGTCGTTGCGGAAAGGCTGAGTCCACGCCTGAAGTGCTATGATTTTAAGCATATCGCCTGCCTCAGTCAGTAATTTGTCATTCGTTTTGCCGGATTCGGCTTCATCCATTTTCGTGAGCATGGCAAAATAAATATTTACCGCCGCCGTGGGCATAGCAAAGCATGAAGAATGAAACCGACTTCCATTATTTGGGCGACTGGTTTCTATATTTCCGTAATGCACAATGGCTTTCAGCACTTTAGAAGAAAACACGGTTTTTTCATCGGCTTCAGCTTTGCGATAAGCATCGGCAATGGTCCATATACGATTGTAAGCTTCAGTCAAAAAATTAGCGACTTCATTTTCGGTGCTTCCAAACGATTTTCCCAACAAATTTTTTGATATAATATTTTCTTCCTTTTTAATCATGTCTTTAAATAATCCATCGTCGTTTAGTTGCTCGTAACAGGCTTTCCATGAGCTTAAACCAACTTTCATACTGTACAACCGATACGGATTTTTTGAAAAATAGTTTCGGAATTGCTCCACCGCTGCAACTTTATCAGCTGTGCCTGTGGGAATAGCCTGAAAGTATTTCAGGTAATTATTGCGGGCTATGGTTTGTTCTTTTTCGCCGGCTACCGTTTTTAGTGCTGACAATGAGAATATCAGTAACAGTGCAAATGTGATTTGTATCTTCATGATTTTTAATTATTTATAAACGGCAAAACTATATTCCACGAACGTGTTGCATTATCGAAACCACCGGGTCCGTCCATAGTAGCAAAAAAGACGCAAAGCGGTTTTTCTTTTTCGAATAAAATAAAAGGTCGCTCGAGCTGTCCCATCTTTCGAACAGTGCCATCGCTCATTCGAATGGTTTTAGAATAAGCTTTGGGCGATGCGGCTATGGTCCAGTGAATGGCGTCAGCAGAGTTTGCCAGCACACCTTCGCCCTTTTCGCCGGTATATTTCCCGACATGGTCTTTGAAAATCATGTGG
>JAYRXP010000484.1:0-2253 GCA_041917395.1 Paludibacter sp. | reverse complement strand
TTTTTGTTTATACGCGAAATAAGCGACTCCGGATTGTAAGTAGAAAGCGAGCGGTCAAATTCATTAAAAAAAGTATCAATCTGAGCCTGCAGGTCTTTTCCTTCAGGTTGCAAATAAGTGGCCGAGTAGTAAGTTCCCTGCGCCTTTCCTTCGTTATGAATATACTCAACTGCTTTCGTCGGCTTTGTATTGGCTCCACAGCTGAAAATCAGGCAACTAGTCAGAACTATTGCAAAATAAATTAAAATACGATTGAAAATTCTGCTCATTATCAATTTCAAATTACTAATTATCAATCATAAATTAAACATTAAGCGGCTGCCGCGTACATTTTCATCCACAACACCCTCATTATACACCAACTGACCATTTACCCATGTTTTGAGCACTGAATGTTCAAACCTTGTCCCTTCGAATGGCGACCAACCACAGAAATACAGTAAGTTATCAGTAGTAACGGTTGTGGATTTATTCGGGTCAATCAGCACCAAATCAGCATAATAACCGGGACGAATGTAGCCACGTTTCTCAATACGATACAGTTCAGCTGTAGCGTGACACATTTTGTCAACAACCTTTTCGTAGGTAAATACCCCATTCTTAGCCATTTGAAGCATAGCCACGAGCGAATGCTGAATAAGCGGACCACCCGAAGCAGCCTTCAGGCAATTGCCTTCTTTTTCGCGCATCAGGTGAGGTGCATGGTCGGTTGCCACCACATCGATCTTTCCGTTATTCAGAGCATCGATTAATGCCAGGCGGTCACTTTCGGCCTTTATTGCCGGATTCCATTTTATGCGGTTGCCATAAGCAGCATAATCCTTATCCGAAAACCACAAATGATGCACACATACTTCAGCCGTAATATTTTTTTCTGTTAATGGCTTTTTATTCTCAAAGAGCGCCATTTCCATTTCACTCGAAATATGCAATACATGTAATCGGGCATTGTATTTTATAGCCAGCTCCACAGCAAATGATGACGAACGGTAGCAGGCTTCAGCATTGCGGATAAGCGGATGAAACTCTATGGGTAGATTGTCGCCGTGCAGTGCTTTGTAATGCGCCTTATTTGCCTGAATAGTAGCTTCGTCCTCGCAGTGTGTCGCAATCAGCATGGGTATTTCTGCAAAAATATTGCTCAGCGCTTCATTGTTGTCAACCAGCATATTACCTGTCGAAGAACCCATGAAAATCTTTAGACCACACACCTTTCGCGGGTCAACCTTCCGTAGCTCATCGAGGTTGGTATTGGTTGCACCCATGTAAAACGAATAGTTTGCGAACGACTTCTCTGCTCCCAGTTTGTATTTATCTTCGAGAGCTTCGATAGTGGTTGTGAGCGGCATTGTGTTGGGCATCTCCATAAAGGAGGTAACGCCACCGGCTACAGCTGCCTTTGATTCGCTGTAGATATTTCCCTTGTGGGTCAGTCCTGGTTCACGAAAATGCACCTGATCGTCAATTACACCCGGAATAAGTAGTTTACCTGTTGCATCTATTGACGTATACGAGCCGTTTACTTCTATCGGCGTATCGCCTTCGTAAACTGCTTTTATATATTCATCTTCAACAAGTACCGAACCTTTGAATGTTCGGTTTTCGTTGATTATTGTTGCATTTTTAATTAGTAACATTTTGTGAGTACAAAGGCAGGAAATTAAGAATATATGAAATTATATGATTTTAACCAGAAACGCGAAACACGAAACGTCTACTTCTGTGGATATTTTTTAAACCAGCTGTTTATTTTCAACTGAATTACGCCCAAAAATGCTTCACTAAAAATTCCTCCACTCATTTTCGACGTCCCTAATTCTCTGTTTATAAATATGATAGGCACTTCCACTAACTTAAAGCCACATTTGTATGCTGTAAATTTCATCTCCACCTGAAAAGCGTATCCTTTGAAACGGATATTATCCAGATTGATTGTTTTCAACACATTGGCGCGGTAACATTTAAATCCGGCTGTGGTATCCGAAATTCTCATTCCCAATACGAAACGGACGTATTTCGATGCAAAATAGGACATTAAAACCCTGCCAATAGGCCAGTTAACCACATTAACCCCCGTAACGTAGCGCGAACCAATTGCTACATCGGCTCCCTGTTCCGAACAGGCATGGTAAAGTTTGGGCAAATCGTTCGGATTGTGCGAAAAATCGGCATCCATTTCAAAAACATAATCGTAATTATGCGCCAGTGCCCAATTAAAACCAGCAATATAGGCCGTACCTAATCCGAGATTTC
>JAYRXP010000483.1:0-4580 GCA_041917395.1 Paludibacter sp. | reverse complement strand
TGGCATAGATGCTATGGTATCGAGTATTGAAATTGCATACAAAACGCCACTTCGTCCGGGCGATTCGTTTATTTCCAAACTATATGTACAAAAAGAAGGCGTACGTTATGTTTTTCATCAGGCTATTTACCGAAAAACGGATAATAAATTAGCAATAAAAGCAAAAGTGAATGCGGTTGTGGTCATTAATGGTAAATTAGGAACCTCGCTGCCTGAATTTGATAGATTAATTGATTTAAAAACTGAATAACCTAACAAACTATTTATAAAATAATTTGTTTAACAAGTACATTGAATTTAGAATAGAACAAAACACAGAACAAATTAAATATGAACGAATTTTTAGAAACAGAAGAAAAGATTGTACGGATGCTACGTACGGTTTACGACCCCGAAATACCTGTTAACATATACGACTTAGGACTTATTTATAAGATTGATATACAGGAAAATGGCCATCTTGACATTGACATGACGCTTACGGCACCAAACTGTCCTGCTGTTGATTTTATAGTAGAAGATGTTAAAATGAAAGCTGGTAGTGTGGAAGGCATCAGTAGCGTGGAAGTAAATATCGTTTTTGAGCCGGCATGGGATAAAAGCATGATGAGCGAAGAAGCAAAATTAGAATTAGGATTTCTGTAATAAATATCGAAACAGCCAATAACAAGAAACGGTGAAGTACTAAAGTGTGCTTCACCGTTTTTCTTATTATAAATTTTTCAGGTTCTATTGCAATAACACTTTTTGTGAATACGAACCTGTCTGAGTGGTTACTGTAACAATGTAAACCTTTTGCCTTTCGATAGGCAATGTTCTCAATCCGTTCGAATCAACTTTAAGTGCTGCCACCAGCTTACCCGTAAGATCAGTGATCTTCACCTGAGCATCAACTTCGGCCAACCGTTTGATAAATAAATTATTGTCGGCAGCGTACACATTCACATTAGCTGTTGAAACGCCACTTCCAATCGGATTTGCAATAATACGGAAGCGCAAAACACTTGAACTGGTATTTGAAGCTGTAAATGAGTAAGTTGACCCGGTTTGAGTTATATCCGTCAGTTTGTCATCAATCATATCGTACAAATACATACTTTCGTATCTGTTTTCCGTATTTTCGTGTTCAAACGTAAGTGTATAGTTAGTATCACCTGTTGCGGCACGGAACTTCAGAACCGTATTATTCAGATCATCAACGGCATCTATTTGATAATCGTTATCCGATTCAGAAGCGAATAAACGGGCCTTTCCGGTTGCCGGATATACCTTAATACCATCGTAACCATTATCGTAAGTACGTGTGAAGTTGCTGTTGGCAAAAAGCCAGACCTTGTCGCCCGAAGTCGGTCCATCCACATTTACTATCGTCGAAACAACATCCTCTTCCGTCACTTTAGCTTTTTGTTTTCCTGGAGCACGCTGACGATCAGTATTTCCCATAATCACAGAACTATAATTCAGATTTACATAGGCATTGGTTGTTGAAGTGCGAACTTTTGTCAACATAGAACTCATTGAAGGCACCTGCCTTGGAATTCCGGCAAAGCCTGCCAGATTCTTCGGAACAGAAATGTAGCTACCGGGAATATCGCCGATTTTGGTTGAGCTGCCTGCCCATGCGTTAAACGAGCCGGTATTGTACAAATAAACCGTAGCTTCCATATCGCTTCCAAAATCAATCTGACGGATATCAATAGCAGCAGTATACGGATTTGCAAACAGAATTTGTCCGGGATATAATGCTCCTGTAGTTTTGGGTAGCTGACCTGAACTAAAGTTGCTGTTTACCAACTCTCCGCTAAAAGTAAGCGTTCGTTGGGTCTGGAAGCAAAGTTCGTATCCCCAGAATGGATCCAATGTCGACGTATTTGTTAAGTACTGCCAATGATTGGAAGTAGTGGTGCCGGATTCTATTTTCTTTCGCACATATCCACCATAGAATGTTGGTAACGCACTAAGTGTACGCAATGGAATTCCGAAAAACTGCCAGTTATACTGACTTCCCGATGGTTTGGAAAGATCCCAGGTCGATTTTGAGAACATTTCAACCGAAGCATTAACCGGACTACTCTGACTGTTGAAGAAAATCAGCGAACCATTTGCGGCTGTTGAAGCAGATTTTATGATAATTCCATTTGTTCCGGCCTGATTAGCTACACTTCCAAGCACTGTCATGGTCCTTGTGGTATTTATCTGTAGTTTTTTTCCCGAATTGATTGTAAGATTATTATTCAATGTAAAATCTGTATTCAGACTTACTCCAGCAGCGTTATCAATTAAGAGATTATAGCCCTTATTATCCAAAAATACATTATTTTCGATTGTTTGCGCGCTTGTACCGGCATAAACAAAATCAGTAAAATTAGAATACACATCGAAACGACCGCTTGTCGAAGTAATACTGTTTAACAACCTCAATGTACCATATAGAGTAACATTATTTGCATTATTAACCTCGAGGTCGTATACTTCGTTGTTGTAGAACGATTCGGCAGGAATACTCTGAGCAACCGCACCGGCAAAGACAACCTTCGACGAAGTAGCTGAAGCATCAATTTGAGCACCATTTGTAAATTGGAATTCTCCTTTTACAGTAAGCGTTTTACCATTTGTTACAACCCGATAAGTACTTTGAGCATTTATAATATTCATTACCGAACGATTCACATCCATAATACAATGACGTAAAGGTACCGGATCAAATTCAATGGTTGCATCCGGGTCTGGCACCACGTTTCCTGTCCAGTTCGATGCCGTTCCCCAATCGGTAGAATTTGTTCCTTTCCATTTATTTACATTGCGCTCCCAGGCTCCCATTGTTGGCGATGAAGATGGACGCGAAAACACTCCATAGTCTGTTGTAACTCCGGTTCCGGTTGCAGCTGTGAGTGTAATTCCCACTTTATAATCGGTGGCTGTGGTTGAACCTGCGCTCACAAAGTTCGGATTCAGATTTAAACTATTGGCATCCTGACCAATATTAGTTTGCATGGCACCTAAAGTTGTATATGAAGTTCCACCGTATCTGCACAAAACTCCTCCTGTTCCGCTTACAAAATAATCATTATAATTCACGGTTAAACCAGAAGTTCCTGTAGATGAATAGTTCATCGCAACATGCAAACCAGTACCCGAAGTTCTTGATCTTGCATTTACAAAGATATTATTCCGGTAATTCCGGGTACCTGTAATAGCACCTGAAAACATGGCGTAGGAGGAATTATTTCCGGAAGTTGTACCGCCAATGTAAACAGTATTGTAATACACGTTAGTAGCCTGTGAGGTTCCGTTTATATCGTAAAATCCATATATCACATTATTTGTAGCATTTCCGAGCGAAATAATATTATTCGAATAAGTAGTAATACCCGTACTGGCAACAATACCGTTTAAAAATCCACCAGCATTTGTCGTTGATAAACTATGAACAAAATTACGACTAACGGTATTGGTTCCGGTTGTAGCTCCCCTGTAATAAATACCTGCAATATATCCGGCAAAACTTGAATACGTATTGCTTAGGTTGTAAATCGTATTATTGGTAACTGTTCGGTTTGCAATGTTTCCAACCAAATTAATCCCTATAACCGGCATCTCAAAGTTGGTTGATGTATTTGCATTAGCAATAGTAAAGTTACTAATGATATTATTTGTGATTGTATTGGAGGTTCCATCAGAAATTAAAATACCATTAATTCTTCCTCTGGTGTCAACCGTAGTATTTGTTGTTCCATCAGTCAGGTTAGCAATCGTATTTTCGTTTATTGTGATTACTCCTGTACCTGCAGAATTCACACCATATACTGTTTGTGCATTGCCGGTTGCACCCGAACTGGCATTAATGCTATTTGCAGTTACTGTACTTCCAATTGTATTTTTACTAATAGTAAGAGTTCCTGCTGTCGCAGTTTTGTTTATTGCCGTAATATTTGTCGCTTCGGCAGCAACAGAGTTAGCTGCAGTAATAGATCCAATCGTATTATTTTCGCAATTAACGGTTGATGTAGTTGCAATATTAACCCCGTAAACAAAACCTCCCGAAGAAGCATTTGTTACTGTGATTGCTCCTGTACCTGAAGAAGCACCGATTGTATTACCCGTAATTTTCCCCACATTTACGGCACCGGCTGCAACATTTATGGCATACCAGTTTGCATTTGCAGAATTTGCATAGTTGAGATTCCGAATAACATTATTATCAATATTACTTGCCGTTGAGGTTCCGGCACTGATATTTATGGCATAAAAATCATTGTTATTTGTACCGGTTTTTGTCCATGTTCCAGTAGCTTGTTCTGTATTTCCACCAATATAATTCGATGAAATTACGTTGTTATTACTGTTTGTATCTTCAATGGTTATCACCTTATAAACTGCTGCTGAAGTAGGTGAAAACGAAGTTGTTTCATAAAAACTATTACCCGATATGGTGGTAGCAGTACTATAAGGTTGAATATTTATCGCGTTTGAATTACTTTCTTTGCGGAAGAAATCGAAAATCTGATTTGACAAAATCTTATTTCCGTTATTTTCATAACCCAGCGAACCATTTGATAATATAACATTTACCGGACGAT
>JAYRXP010000482.1:0-2800 GCA_041917395.1 Paludibacter sp. | reverse complement strand
CTAAACATGCTCGCTTCAATCATAATCCCCACCTACAACCGTTCCGACGTAATTATTCGCTCGCTCGAAACATGGGCAGTGCAAACGCTGCCTGCCTCCGAATTCGAAGTAATTGTGGTGGATAATAATTCGACCGATAATTCGGCACAGTTAATACAGGATTTCGTTGCAGAAAAACCTAATTTCCACTACCTGCTCGAAAAGCAAAAAGGCTCCACCAATGCCCGTCATGCCGGAGCACGTATGGCTAAAAGCGATATTCTTATTTTTTGCGACGATGATGGGCTATTTAATCCCGAATGTATTCAGGAAGTGTTGAATGTGTATTCGGCGAATGAAAATGTGGCTGCTGTAGCCGGAAAAATTGAGATACAATGGGATGCACCTGCACCCGATTGGATAGAACCTTACCTGTTTATGTTGGGGCGTTTGAATTATGGCAACGAAGTTATTTTCTGTAAAGATATTTATTTGAATGGCGGCATCTTTTCCATTCGGAAAGCGGTTTTTAATGAGTTGGGAGGTTTTAACCCCGATTTGGTGGGCGATTATCTGGTAGGCGATGGCGATACGGGGTTGGTAATTAAGCTACACAAAGCCGGCAAATTGATTGGCTGGACGCCTTTTGCAACCATGCAACATTTACAGTTTGTTGCCAAACAAGGCACCGAACAAGACTTGGGACGAAGGTTTTTCAATACGGGCATCAGCAATGCCTACGGTGTTTTTCGTGAAAATAATTTTCGTTTTAATGCTAAAGTATTGAAATATATTTTTACGGCTTTGATTTTTATGCTAAAAAAACAAGCAGAATTGCTTATTTTTGCAAAAGACAAACGAAAAACCCGGTTTAGCTTAATGCAACGCCGTGGCGAATTGCAGTTTTTCTGGAATTTGCGCAAAAAAGAGATTCGAAAGGTTGTTTTTCAGTAATTATTCTGATGAAAAATGGTTTTGTCGTTTATATTCGATAAATATTGCCTATTTTTGTCGTGTATATTCGATAAAAAAGCATATTTTTATCGAATATAGCTGGTAAATAGTAAATTTACAATGAAAAAACATGAACTCCTATGTCGAAAGATATTTTCAAACAGCTAATTGCCGAATACCAACAAAAGGTATTAGCAGTCAACTATCAGCCTCGAAATTATACTGTTGACAAACAATTAAATTATGTATTTACCGGTTTGCGTCGCGTTGGGAAATCGTATTTTATGTATCAGATAATAAACGATTTAGTGCGTGAAGGTCATAGTGCAAACGAAATACTCTATTTTAATTTCGAAGACGACCGTATAACATCGCTCAGCTTATCAGATTTGGATTTGATCAAAGTTAGTTTTGAGGAAATGTACGATGTGCGTCCGATTTTCTTTTTAGACGAAATACAGGTTGTTGATAAATGGGAAAAATTCGCACGTCGGCTTGCCGACCAGGGCTATCGGGTATATATCACAGGTAGCAATGCCCGCATGTTAAGTAGCGAGATTGCCACAACTCTTGGAGGACGATTTATGATTCAGCAAATCCATCCTTTTTCGTTTTCGGAATATCTACAAATGCTTGACTTTGATATTAATGACAAAAATTTAATTTACAGCCGAAGTACAGATATTACAAAAACTTTTGAAATCTATTTCCGGTACGGAGGTTTACCCGAACATTTCAACGTAACCGACAAGCGTGCCTGGCTAAGTAATCTCTTTCAGAAACTTTTTTTTGGCGATTTGGTTACCCGCTATCAGGTACGAAACGATTTTGCGCTCAAAATGCTTATCCGAAAATTGGCCGAGAGTGTAAAACAGCCCGTTTCATTTACCCGATTATCAAATATTGTTTCGTCGGCTGGTAAAAAAGTAAGTACAGATACCATTATTGATTATCTGAATCACATCAACGAGAACTGGATATGTTTTGAAGTTGAAAATATTAATGCAAAATTAGCCGATAAAACTTCGAATAAGAAATACTATTTTAGCGATAATGGATTGTTAAATCTTTTTCTTTTTGACCCCAATACTGCCTTGATTGAAAACATGGTAGCCATTAAGCTCCAACAGCAGTTCGGCACCGAGATTTATTATTATCAAAATGGAGTTGAAGTTGATTTTTATATTCCAGAGAAGCATTTAGCCATACAAGTTTGCTACGATTTAAAAGATGATTCGACCCGCAAACGGGAAGTAAATGCATTACTTAAAATGAAAAACCAATTCGGGAATATTGATTTAATGGTAATTACCAAAGATGACGAGAACAGCATTGAGATTAATAATACTGTAATTGAGGTAGTTCCTGTGTGGAAGTGGTTGCTGAAACATTAAGGCAAACTTTTTTTATTATCTTAGTTTCCCATTTTCTTAATTTCTAAATCTCAAAAATGATACCTATAAAACTCCGCCTCATTCGTGAGCAAAACAGAATATATACTTTTTTACTGAAGCTTATCAGTAAACTTCAGCATGGAACGGAAGTATATATTTTTCACGATATATTGGAACAAAAAGAAGATGTAAAATCTGAATTTGCACTGTCGCAGGATTCTTTCGAAGCATTTCTGAAGGCTCAAATAAAGAATGGACGTAAACCACTGACTTTTCATCAACTCTCACAGCAAATAGAGGGCAAAACACCGAAAGACAAAAACAGCTTTTATGTAAGCTTCGACGATTGTAATACCAGCGTTTATACACATGCTTATCCATTTCTGAAAAAGCATGCAATACCGTTTATTCTTTTTATTACCAAAGATTTAATCGGGAAGAAAAATTTTCTGACAGCTGAACAAATTATGCAT
>JAYRXP010000481.1:0-2031 GCA_041917395.1 Paludibacter sp. | reverse complement strand
TTCAGAATGGTTCCCAATGTTTGGTACGCTGAGCCCAGATCAATATTTTCCATCAGTTTTATAGCTTTCGCACGCTTTTCGTCCGGTACAAAGTGACTAATGTCCAGATTTCCAAGTGTTACATACCGGCTCAAATGCGTACAAATGGTAGAAATTGCCAGACCACGGATGGCCATAATTTCGTCGATAGATTTTCCTGCCTTAAAAAGCTCATATGTTTCGCGGTGCGAATCGCCTTTCTGCTTTTTGGCTTTTTTTTCAGCGTTTTCTTTTTTGGTGGATTTCGTATCTGTTTTTTCGAACATCCTCGACTGAAGCTGATTGGCCGAGCAGTATTTTTTTATAACTTCCAGAAATAATGCGCCGTACTTTTCGACTTTAGCCGGACCAAATCCGTTTATTTTGAGCAATTCCTTTTCTGTAAGAGGCATAAAATCAGCTAATTCAACCAATGTTTTACTGCCAGCAACCACGTAGATGGGCAAATCGCGGGGTTCGCAAATCTGATTTCGTAATGTGAGAAGTTCGTAGTAAAGTTTCGGATTACGGGAATTGTGGACTTTCGGATTTCCTGACTTAGCATAAGCATTTATACTAAATTCAGGTAAGATAAAGCTGTTTTTAAGGTCAAAATACTTTTCGACCGAAAACGGATAGGTTAATCGCTTAAAAATGTGTTGTTTTTGGGCAATAAACGCGAAATTGGTACGTAGCTGATCGGTATAATCGCGTGCATGTTCCCGACTATCGGTGCTTGCAGGCGACTGACTAAAGGTTTCGAGCAGATAATCCATTTTCTCAGTAAAAAATGCTGTTGCTGCCTGTAGTCGTTCGCTCAGGTAATCTTCATCTGGTTCGGTACTATCAAAAATACGGTTCAACTGTATCTGAAATTTATCAGCAACTTCCTGTATTTGTTGTAATTGTCTGAGTACGTCTTTCAGATAAGGCAAAGTTTCGTCGTTGAACGAGGTAGCTGCGTTCTCTGTTTCGCGAAGCAAACGCGAGGCATGGCCTATGGCAGTGCGGAAATCGAACAACTGACTAACGGAATAAGCCCTGAAACGGTTTCTGCTTTCGTTCAGTTGTCGTTCCAGCTCCTCTAAGGCCTGTTTGTTTTTTTCGTGTTCCACTATTTCGCGGTCGTTCTCTATACTCGAAGGGTTTATTTTACTCCACAAAACCATGCCCTCGAGCGAACGACACCGGCTGAGTGCCACATAAACCTGTCCCGGAGCAAATGCCTCGCCGGCATCAATAATGGCTTTATCGAACGTAAGTCCCTGACTTTTGTGAATGGTTATCGCCCAGGCCAACCGTAAAGGATACTGTACGAAAGTACCGAGCATATCTTCTTCGATCTGGCGCGTAACTTCGTTGGTAGAATAACGAATGTTTTCCCACATCATTTTGCCAAGTTCGATCACCTCGTCTTCCCCCGGGCACTGGATGATAATTTTATCTTCCTCAAAATCTTTAATTATACCTATTTTCCCGTTGTAAAATCTCCTAACACTTTCGCTGTCGTTTTTAATAAACATAACTTTGGCCCCAACCTTCAAGAGCAGATCCTTTTCAGTTGGATAGCTTTTCTCAGGAAAATCGCCCTTAATTTCGGCTTTGAAGGTATGAGTCTTTGTTTTTAGTTTTTCAAGTTCATCAGCATTAATACGGTCAGCTTTGTAGTTGTGCGTGGTAAGCGTAATGTATGTATCTTCCTTTGATGGAACAAAAAGCGGATTATACCGGCTTTGCAACAGAGCAAGCCCCTCGTTAGTCAGGCAATTGTTCCGAACCTGATTTAATACGTTTATGAAATCTGCATTTGTTTGTCTGAAAATTTTATCAAATTCAATATATACCGGCTGTTGCTGTTGAACCACCTGACTATGAAAGAAATACGGGCTTCGGTAATAAGAGGATAGCAATCGCCATTCTTCTTCAATTGCTACCGGCGAAAGCTGAAACATGTCGCCGATAAAAATAACCTGAACGCCTCCGAAAGGTTCGTTGTGGCGATATCTTATTTGT
>JAYRXP010000480.1:0-2912 GCA_041917395.1 Paludibacter sp. | reverse complement strand
CTGCTCCAGTTCCTCTTCCGTTACTTCGCGATTAAATACACGATCATATGCATTCTTTGCTTCCAGTATAAAGCCATTAAAGGCTTTTGCTGCTGATATCTCCATTCAATAGTTTGTTTTATTAGTTAATTTTTAAAGTTTAAATCAGAAATATTACTGCTAACCGTGATAGAAGTCGGAAATATTAGAACAGTTTTAATTGCTGTGTGTCTTCCTTCGGAGGATAGAATGTTCCAATTATAATAAACGGATTAGGGGCTACATTATGAAATTGTTTTGTAGTTCCCAAAAAGAAATAAAGATCTCTTTCTTTATACATCCAATCGAAATATTTTTCTTTCACCTTTTGGCAGGCAATAGCTTCATCTCCTTTAGCATCTTTCAGGCAATTCCAATAAAGCATTCCCAACTCCCAATCTTCAATCATCAAGGTTCTTTCTATGCCATCGTCCGATTTGAATACATACGAAAATTTATACGGTAGTTTTTTTACTACTTTAAATATCTCTTTTGTTTCTTCCACATCAAACAAACTTCCCTGAGCCTGATTAGCCAGAACGGCATCCATTTTAGCCTTGCTCCATTCACGGTCGCACGCTTCCCAAATAAAGTCTATTACCTCAGTAGGTTTAAACACAGCCAGCGAAGTTCCTTTTGACCTGGTATCAGCCAGCAGTTCTGTCATATTATTATATACAAACCCCAGAGCCACTTTTTTACGATGCGCCCATTCGTGATTTGTACCAATTTCTTCCAGAATTTTAATTTCATTGTCTATATCACGGGGTCGGAAGCTTTCGGGACGATAATCGGAGGTATTTTTAACCAAATCAAGCTCTATCCATTGCCATTTTTTGTAACGGCTGTCGTAGTTCAGTTTCCGAAACGGAACAGGAAAGATGCGAATCCAGGTTCCATCTTCGCGAAAACCTGCCGTACAAACCAATTCGGCGTATTTTTCCGAAAGGGTTGGATATGTTTTTACAGTGATAAGTACTTTAGTTAAGGCCATATATAAATCTTACAGTAATTCAAACGGATAATTTGCATCCGGCATCAGAAGCAGATGTTTTATAATACGTGAACGGTGACATTGTGCAGGGTCTTTTTCGAAACAGGTAAGCGCTATCCGACTATCAGTTTCAATCAACTTACGAACCCGGAGTAATGCTTCGTGATTGTTTTTCAGCGTGGTGGCTTCGTATTTTTCAAACAGCAGGTCGTAATCTTTTTGCGAACGTAAATCCTGCCGCTTGTCCGATTCTATACCCAGCTCCGGAATATGGATGTATTTTATGCCTACACCCTCACAGGCTTTCTGCAACTGGCTTTTCGAGAAACCGTATTTCTGACTATAGGCATTTTTGCGCACATCACATAGTGTATGCACATCGTTTATTATCAGTCGGTTTATATACGTTTCAAGCGTTATCCCTTCGTAACCAATACTAAACAAACCTGTTTCGGCAAACGTACGTTTTTGTTGCTCTACTTTCGTCAGTTCGTCCGCAGTCAATAATTCATGTGCTATTGTACTTTTGGTGGCATAATAAGGGTATTTCTGATAGGTATAGCGTATCAGTTCTGTTTGAGTCAATGCACCAAATTCAGCTTTCATATCAAGTAGTGCCTGACGGTCGAACATATCCAACATACTCAGGTAATTACCCGACTGCTTTAGTTCTATAAATCGCCCTTTAGACTCCTCTTTTACTTCGATATAGCCGTATTTAGCCATAGTAGATATATCCTGATTGGCCTGAAACGAAAAGCATCCGTACCGGTAAGGCACAAAATCGAATGACTTTTCGTTCTGCATACGGGTAAACAGAAAAAGATACTTTTGCAGACTCTTGGCTGTAAGCTGTCCTTCAAACACTTCCAGCAGAGCTAATAATATTTTGCGACGATAGTAAAGCATGATGCAAAAGTAAAAAAATTATGCGATTGTAGAATGATAAACTAATTTAAAAATTTGCGTTCCCGCTCATCATATCGTAAATCTCTGCTCTTCTCGCTGAAGATATAATTACCGCTAAGCGGCATGTGCCACCTGCTTTATATATTTTTGCTTTTTAATAATCCTCCGATTTCCAAGCCGGATAACTATCCGCAAAATCAATGGCTTCCTGTAACCGAAAACCATCACCGACGGGATCTAAATCATTTCAAAATATAATTCAGGTAAAATAATTTTCACTTCCTGCTCAGCGTCTTCTTTTTTCCAATAAACTATAAAATTTACTCTGCTACTTTTTAATTCGTAACCTAATGAATTCATTTCTTCAATTTGTTGAATGAATTGTTTAGAAAATTTCAAAACAGATTGTTTATTTATATTCAAACATTCATCGTTATTCAAAATAAGTTTATCACCACATAGCAATTTTGAGATCAAATACTGTCTGTTAATGAAATAATCTAACCAAACATCTTTGAAACCCAATTGCATGATAATCTCTTTAGGTTCTTCGTATACATTGACATCCTGAAATTTCACTAAATTTTCAACATAATTGATTGATTCAAATTGATTTGAATTAATGTGAATAGCAATATTGTTTTTTGCCCGTGTCAGAGCTACATACAATAAACGACGGTCAGAATCAGTTGAGTAACTGAAATTTTCAAGCAAAAGAAATATGTTGTCAAATTCCTTACCTTTAGCTTTATGAATAGTGGAAACCAGAATTGTCTCACCCATATCTGAATAAAAATCCTCAATTTTTGATTCTCGAATGAAAATTTCAAAATCAGATTTGTATTTAACTTTAGGATTTGTAGCTTCAAAGTTCTTTATTATATTGGTGACAATCTCAAAATTTTTACTGTTTCTAAACACGTTTTTTAATTCTCTTTTTGCATTTTCCCAAACTTCATCATTAATAACATATACATCAGTTTTTAAATTT
>JAYRXP010000479.1:0-3072 GCA_041917395.1 Paludibacter sp. | reverse complement strand
CAAAATGTACTGTATAACCAGCAGCTCCTTCATCTGAATTATTTGCAAAAGTACAATTATAGAGTTTGTTGGTTAAGTTCAATAATTTCACTGTTGAATTTGTATTTGTATTCGGCTTAGAACTATTGTTTACAAACACACAGTTCTGAATTACTGCATTGGGTGTATTACAGTATAATGCACCTGCTGAATTCGCACTATTAGAAGTATCAGTACATTTATTATCTCTGAATATACAATTTTTAATTGGGGCATATTTACCACCTCCACCTATATACATTCCTCCGGCGTTCACACCTATATTACCAATAATAGAGTTTCCTTCGAAAATAGTTGTTGCTGCTGTTCCAAAATTAAGTGCAACACCGCCTCCATAAGTAGATGATGTGTTTTCTATGAACTGATTATTCAATATTTTTAACTCTGATGTGCCTGCACTTGCAACTATATTGGTATATCCAAGCCCAGCTCCTCTATCAGAACATGTGTTACCCTTAATAATACAATTTTCAATCGTACCTCCTGTTCCGTTTACAATCTCAATACCACCTCCATATGTTGTGCACATATTGTTTTCTATCGTACAGCCTCTCACAACATTCAGCGCATCTTCGCTAGTATAAGCAAATAAAATTCCACCACCTGCAGTACCACGACCATTTCCTTGAATAACTTTATTCCCTCCGATATATGAATCAATAACATGTCCTCCTGCTAAGTAAATTCCACCACCATAACAGTCAAATTGATTTGTTGGCGCAGTATTGTTATACGTATTGTTAGAAACAATACAATTTCTCATCACAACCCCTTTGATTAAATGAGCACCTACTCCAAAAACACTTGCAGATACGTTGGTTATCTGACATTTGGTTATTGTTACACCATCGATATAAGTTGTAATTGTTGTTGGGAGTCCGATTGTATTAAAACCTTGTGGACACGCATTATTTCCATCAAAAATCGTAGGAGTACTAAATTCCCAGGGTTTTCCTCCGGAAACTTTACTTCTTTCTGAGATTGAATTTTCAGTACCTGCAAATCCTCCATATAAATTTACTTTTCGTGCACCAAATGTTCCACTAAGAACATAAGTTCCACCTGCAACCCATATTTCATCTGTTCCATCAATGGCATATGTATTACTATAATACCATGAGCTAAAGTTATTTGTCGTCACATTAACTTCACCCGAACCTGCAATGCGCCAGGAGTTTGTACCTGTTGTACCTTCTACTAAATAACGTACTGAAAATGCAGATACGCTGCAAAAAAGAGCAATTAAAAGAGTAATTTTTTTCATGTTTGTATATTATTATAATTGTCTGTTGATCAAATTTTTAATAAAAAATTTTCAAGCGTTCAGAATAGCATGATTTTTATTATCTAAATTTATTTTACTGCTACTTTATTTACTTTATCAGCTACACGGACTATATAAATTCCTTGAGGTACTTTAACCGACATAGTTGATTTTGTTGCATTCTGACTATAAATCAAATTTCCGGAAATACCATACACATTTACATAATCTTCTAAACTTAAACTATTAACTATAATTTCTTGCCTCAAAGAAGAACAAAAATTCTTATTAACATTTATCTGAGGATGACCTGTTGGTGCACTTGTTTCGTATGCTCCCATATCAAAAGCATTTCCCAATGGTCTGCCTTCACCATCAATTGAGGTCACCACTCCTTCAGAAGTCAAATCTTTACCAGTATCAACAGCGGGCGAAGCATCAATCAATCTCCAGTCAGCTGTAGCCGAAACCGTTTTAGATGTTGCATCAGTAGGTGCCCCCACAAAAGTCGTTGGCAACACAAAAGCATTGTTTGGCTCAAGCGTTAGTGTAGTAATATTACCTTCGGAGCTTCCATCTACAGAGCCAGTTGTATTTTTGTCTGAAGTTGTTGCATTGTATGTGCTTATTGACGCACTTGCAGCATAGAAATTAGCATTTGCTTCATTTCCCCAAAAAATATTATTTATTACTGGTGTTGCTTGTCCACCCAAATTTAAAGTATATCCTGCTGAACCTGGATCTGAATTATTAACAAAAGTGCAATTGTAAATTTTGTTTGCTAAATTCAACATTTTAACTGTTGAATTAGTGCCTGAATTTGCTAACGTACTATTATTTGCAAAAATACAATTTTGAAGAATTACATCAGGGTAATTGCAGTACAATGCACCGGCTGAATGTCCTGCATTGGTTGAATTGGTACATTTATTATCTCGAAAAATACAGTTTTTTATCGGTGAGAATTTACCTTTATAGCCTATATACATACCTCCAGCATAAAGACCAATGTTACCAATAAGCGAACAGCCTTCGAACGTTGTTGTTGCTAAAGTGCTGGTACTTAATGCAACACCACCACCAAAATCACCAGAAGTATTCTCAATAAACTGGCAATTCTTAATATTGAAGTCTTTTATTCCAGCTTGATCTGCAGTAACCCAAAGACCTCCACCTCTACCATCTGCACTATTGTTTTTGAAAATGCAGTCGTTAATAGTACCACCTGTGCCAATAATAACAGCCATTCCACCACCTCCGCCAGTTGTGCTGTTATTCTCAATAGTACATCCACTTACAGTGTTGAGAGCATTATCATTTGACCATGCGAAAACAATTCCACCACCAATTGCATCGCGCCCATTACCTTTTACGACTTTATTGCCAGCTATATATGAATCAAGAACTTTTCCTCCATCAAGATATATACCACCACCTTTACCATCATAAGAATTTGTGTTCGCCGTATTATTATATTTATTGTTTGAAATAACGCAGTTTTGAACCGTACATCCCTGAGTTACATACGCACCAACACCATAAACACTTATTGTTCCATTTAATGCCTGACATTTCGTTATTGTAATTCCATCAATTACAAAAGGAGTTGAAGAATTAGATGGACCACTGTTAAAACCTTGAGGGCATGTATTATTACCATCGAAAATTGTAGGTGTACTAAATTCCCAGGGCTTCCCTCCTGATACTCGGCTTCTATCTGCAATAGATGTTTCAGAACCTGAAAAACTTCCGTAGATGTTCACTTTTTT
>JAYRXP010000478.1:0-1504 GCA_041917395.1 Paludibacter sp. | reverse complement strand
CCGATCCGCTGAATAATTTGCTGCGTAAGTTCATTTTTAGCGCGATAATATATTTCGACTAACTGGCTATCAACGTCGAGAAAAGTTTTCGATAAACTGTCGTTAAACTGACTTACGATGCGTGAGTATTCCATTTTGTTGTCGAAAACTATGACCCGTTTTTTCAATAAATCCGCCTTGTTTTTGTAGCCGTTTTTTTGTGCTTCATCGCAAAGCGATAGCAAACTATCATTTTTATTAGCTCTTAACAAGATATTTAATGCCGATTCGTAAAATTCATCGTTCAGATAATTCCGCTTCCGAGCATTATTCAGGTATATCATCGCAGTGTCGTTTTGCGCTTTCCAGGAGTAAACATTAGCCGTAAATACCAAAATGTCGCCACGCAAACTATCCATTTTCAATGCTTTCTGAGCTTCTGTAATGGCCATATCGAATTTGTCGGCACGTGTGTATTCTATTGCCTTCGCAAAAACCGAATCAACATTGACCTGAGCCTGCAATGTCAATGAGAGAATTATACCAACTGAAAAAATTATTGTTTTTAAATTCATAAAATCGGATTATAATACATATTTGACAATCTCGCGTGTAAGTTCATGAATGTCAAAAGGTTTCTGAATTACTCTGTTGGCTCCCACTTCTAAGGCTTTTTCCAGATAAGCTTTTGTACGAACCTCTGAAACAAACCATATTTTACACAGAATTTCGAACTCATAACGTAATTTGTGTATCAGTTCAATCGGCGAAATATCGGCCATTTTATCATCAATAATAATGAGTTTTATGTTCTCATTCTTTTCGGTCAATATCGTTTCGTAGTTTGTTATTTTTTCGCAGACAACAAAATAACTTATCGATTCAACAAATGTTTTTACCAAAAGGAAGAAAACATTATCTTTTGTAACAATCAATACACGGCGTTGCATCTAATGTTTTCTCCTTTCTGTATAGTCTTCAAGAATTGTTCGAAGGAGTGGACGATAATAGTACCAAAAAAACGATATCCTTTCGGCTTTTTCATTCGAAGCTGTTATAAATGCAAACCAATGTATCCACCTGAATTCTGCACTTTTTAAACCTATCGGGTTGTCGCAAAAATCGCCTGCCAGGTAGTAATAAAGTTCGTTGCGATTAGCAACAAGGGCAGGAAATTTCTTAGGAATATTCCAACTGTGTAGCAATGAGTCGCCTGCAGCATTAGGCTCAATTTTATATTCTGATAGTGTGTTGTTTGTAGTGTCTGTAACCGAAATAATATCAAACCAGAAAGGATATTTCATCTTTTTCTTAATATTGTATTTGTCAGCTATATCTTCGTTGGTGTAGATAAAAGGCACCTCTATGTCCAGATGTGTTTCGTTCTCGAGAATTTCCACGCGATCGTCTTCGCGTACAAATGCAATTCCCGATTTTTTAAATGGCCATTGTCCTCTGTGTTGGTCTACGTAGTTATCAATCAACCAGCGCGGAATGTCCATATTTGTAAGTGTATCCAGACTAT
>JAYRXP010000477.1:0-6212 GCA_041917395.1 Paludibacter sp. | reverse complement strand
TAAAATCAATTGACAAAAACAACGAGGTATTTCAGCTTATTGCCATTAAAGTGGCAAGCCGCGATGGCCGTGCTCCACTCGAAGGAAACGTGATAACCGATGCTCGTGCAGACTTTAGCCAGACATCAGCTTACGCTAATGTAAGTATGAGTATGAATCAGGAAGGTTCGAAAGTATGGGCACGTATGACTAAAGATAATATTGGTAAATCAATTGCAATTTCGCTTGATGGCTATATTTATTCATTCCCGACAGTAAACACCGAAATTACTGGTGGAAACTCGCAAATTACCGGTAATTTCACTGTAGAAGAAGCAAAAGACCTTGCCAACACACTGAACTCAGGTAAAATGCCTGCTCCTGCACACATCATTCAGGAAGACATTGTTGGCCCATCATTGGGTCAGGAAGCTATTAACAACGGTTTGATATCATTTATTGTGGCTTTCGTTCTGGTATTGCTTTACATGATACTTTACTATGGTTTAGTGCCTGGTCTTATTGCCGACATTGCTCTGTTTGCCAACGTATTTTTCCTAATGGGAATACTTGCCTCCTTCACTTCGGTACTTACGCTTCCGGGTATTGCGGGTATCGTTCTTACCATGGGTATGGCGGTGGATGCAAACGTACTTATATATGAACGTATCAGGGAGGAAATGCGTGGTGGTAAAAATATGCGCCTTGCCATTAAAGAAGGTTTTAAACATGCCTTAAACGCGATTATTGACTCGAACGTTACAACCCTTTTGACCGGTATTATATTAATTATATTTGGTAAGGGACCAATCAAAGGTTTCGGGGTTACATTAAGTATTGGTATTGTAACAACATTTATCACTGCAGTTTTCCTTACCAGATATATGGTTGAGGCTTACGTGGCAAGAGAAAAAGTAAAAGATATACCATTCCATACAAGGATATCCGAACACTTCCTGCAAAATACAAAAATCGACTTTATGAAAATCCGTAAAGCGATGTATGTACTTTCAACTGTATTATTCCTGATTAGCTTTATTTCGTTCGCAACAAAAGGATTTAATCTGGGAATTGATTTCACGGGAGGTCGTAATTACGTTGTTACATTCGACAAGCCGGTAAAAACCGAAGAAATCAAAGACTTGCTGAAAGCTGAGTTTGATGGAGAAGCGCCACAGGTAATTACAATTGGTAGCGACAATCAGGTTCGCATTTCGACCAAGTATAAAATTAACGAAACGAGCACCGAAATAGATAACGAAATTGAAGCTAAGTTGTATACAGGTTTAAAACCACAGTTAAAACCCAACACTACAAAAGAATCATTTGTTCAGAACAACATCAAGAGTTCATCAAAAGTTGGTCCTGCTGTTGCTGACGATATAAAAACAGCTGCTGTTTGGGCGGTATTGTTTGCCATTTTAGGAATCGGCATATATATATTAATTCGTTTCCGCGAATGGGGATATGCTGCAGGAGCAGTTGTATCGCTGGCTCACGATGCGGTACTTACCCTTGGAGCGTTCTCGTTACTTTGGGGAATACTTCCGTTCTCAATGGAGGTTGACCAATCGTTTATTGCTGCAATTCTGACAGTGTTGGGTTATTCCATTAACGATACGGTGATTAACTACGACCGTATTCGCGAGAATGTTAATCTGTATCCTAAACGCGACAGAATTCAGATAATTAACGATTCCGTAAATCAAATGTTAGGTCGTACGTTTAGTACAACATTCACTGTAATTATCACGCTTATTGCCATGTTCGTACTTGGCGGTGATTCAATACGAGGCTTCATTTTTGCCATGTTATTTGGTATCTTCGTTGGTGTATATTCATCGGTATTTATTGCTTCGCCGGTTACTTATGAGGTAAACAAATTAGTAAACAGAAAAAAAGCAAAAAAGGCTGAACTTCAGAAAAAGTAAGATAATTTCCGAATAAACAGAGAGGATGCAGGTCGCACGTGCCCGCATCCTCTTTTTTATTTCAACAAGATCAAAAAATACTGAAAAACAAAGTTTCTGTAAAATTTTCTTGCTAAATTTGCAAAGTAACAAAAATGATGATATTGTTTATCGAGAAAAACAAATGGATAACATTTTGAATAAAACATATAAGTTATCCATCCGACAAAATCCGGATGGGTTTTCGTTGTCCATATACGATGAAAATCAGTTGGTTCTCTCCACAAAAAATATCAGCATCAATTATGATACACTAACTGAGGAAGAACTGACCCAAAGATTAAAGACACTGGCGGAAACAGACATCAATTACCGGGAGGTGAAATTCATCGTTACCAATAACAGCTATATCACCATTCCGGACGCTTTATTCGACAGCGAATCGTATCCGGAATTGATAAAATTTCAGCATCCTGATTTTGACACAAAAAACAACACTCTGTTTTGCACCTCTATCAATCGGTTTCAGGTCAATGTAATTTTCTCCTGTCCGGTAAAAATTGCAAATGCAATAAAAAACACATTCGGGGAAGTCAGTTTTTCTAATTCGGTGACCGAACTGCTGAATTCAGCAGGAGCCAACAATCGCAACGGCATAAATATCATGAAAAACGGAAAAAACAAGCTGGAAGTCGTGGTTGTTTCAAATACCGGATTACAATTGGCAAACACATTCAATGTGCTGACAAACGAAGACATTTTATATCACACACTGAATGTGGCTGAGTTGCTCAGACTTACCGATGATAATCGGCATATTACCATTTTTTCAGAAAACGAAGAGCCCGAATTACAATCGCTTATAGCTAAACATTTACCAGATACAGTACTCATTAAAACAAATATTTAATTGTGAGAATAATTAGCGGCCTTTACAAAGGAAGAAGAATAAGTACACCGACAAATATAAAAGCACGCCCGACAACAGATTTTGCAAAGGAGGGACTGTTTAACCTGCTGAACAACCGTATTGATTTTGAAGACATTGATGTACTGGATTTATTTGCAGGCACAGGGAGTATCGGTATTGAATTTGTGTCGCGGGGTTGTCACAGCGTTATTGCTATCGAAAACTACGAAACGCAGTGCAATTTTATACGTAAAGTATGTACCGAACTAAAAATAAGCAATCTGCAACTCCTGAAAATGGATGTCTTTAAATTTATCGGCACAACAAATCTACAATTCGACTTTATTTTTGCCGATCCGCCTTACGAATTAGCCATTTTAGAGCAAATTCCGGATCTTATATTTAAGAATGAGCTACTTAAGAAAGATGGACTCTTCGTACTCGAACATTCGGCAAAAAATAAATTCAGCGAACACCCACACTTCCTGGATCACCGTGCATACGGGAATGTGAATTTCAGTTTTTTTAAAGTATAAAACTGAAGGAACGTTTCAAAAATAGCACTAAAATACTTTATTCAAGCGCAATAAGCATTACCATAGGAGATTCAATCTTAAATGTAAAGATTGCACCTTCAGTTGTGTATTTTACCTTTCCGGGATATTTTTTCAGCACCAGATTATCACGCATCATGGTTTCATATTCAGCGTAATTATCTGCAACATATTTATAACCTTTTTTGCCGGGACACATAAAGTTCACCGTTTGAACAACCTGAGGTTTATCCATTAAATCCGCTGCTAATAATCCGTTATCAGCCAAATCATTCCGAAGTTGCATATAAGGATCTGTTTCGCTGGTGTACCAGGTCGCTGTTATTTTGTATTTCTGTTTGCGAAGCAATTCATTGGGTACAAATACCGATATTTCATTCGAATTCAGTTCGTTCCTATCCATATTATAACAGGCAGTCATAATATAGCTTTTACCAGTTTCATTGAAAAAGCCTACACTTTTGAATTTTTGCGTTTTTTGTACCGGATTTTTAAGTTCATAATTCAGCTCCACATTTTTTGCACCAACAGTATAATCTAATACCGAAAAAAGCCACGCCAGCGATGAAAGCATTGGTGTTTTATTCTCCCAAACGGGATCTTTTAAGTTCCAGTGGTACAATTTATTGAGACCTGCTTTACGCAGGGTAAACATATTGTAGAAATTACCTGCCAAACCACGTGCACCGGGAGCATTGTCATTGTTGCCGAATTCATTCACCAAAAACCAACCATATTCCTGAACTTCGCGTGATAAATTACTTCCTTTTGCTGACACCTTTGAAACGGCCTCCCACAAAGGCATTTGCTGGCTACGAACAGCAACATCCGGATCAAGTGCATCATAGTTACTTCTGTTCTCCTTTGGTTTAAGCACACTGTAAAACGATGTTGAAATCCAATCAAACGGTACATTTTCCTGCTTTGCGAGCGAAGCAAGTTTGGCCAAACCTTCGTATTCAGCACCAGCGCGGTTATAGGGTCCAAACCGAGCATTCGGCAAAACACTTTGAACAGCCTTTGCTGTTGCAATATAAAACCGGTTATATTCGTCAACAGTACCATCCCAGCGGACTTTGCCATTCATCTCTGTTCCAAGCCTGAAGCCCCATTGATTAACCATTTCGAAACCATATAAACGAACCATTTCTTTACATAAATCCGTAATAAATGTCGTCCACTCATTTATATCCGCAGGTTGCTTATTTTGACCATATCCTTTGGGTTGTTTATTAGCTGCCGCTTTTTCTCCATCGGGTTCGGAAGCTGTGGCAGGAAAACACCAGGGGATATTATCGAGGACAATCACCGGTTTTGTATAACCCAGTTTCAATACCGGATCAAGACGGGCGGGTAATAAATCCCAACGGTATTTTATTTTTCCATCTACACCGCGATAGGCTAAATCCACTTTAGCAGCTTCTTCAATACTTCCGTTCATTTTTGCGGCACTCCAACCTCCCAGAAAGCGTACCAGCGTTACATCATCGCAAAACAAAACTTCAGAAGAGGATGGACGCGGCTTATAAGGAAATGCGACCTTCTTATCAGTCATAAACGCCGGAACCGGCATTTGTATGTTTTCGGGTGTCTTATAAATCCATTCCACCAAAATGGGTTGATGACGGTAAAACGCTGTCATTGTTCCCATGTCAGCCTTCACTGAAAATTTATTCTGACTCTGCAGGTTAATTGAAAGAATTGTAAGCAGAGAAAGCACTAATAATTTTATAGATTTCATTTTTACCAATAATATTTATTCATTATCGCCTGCATTTCAGGCATTTTACTATCTTCAATGTCTCCACTCTGTTTTTTGAGTTTCAACAATTCTTTTTTCAGCAAAACAATCACTTTGGCATATTGAGGATTATTATACTCGTTTGTCATTTCCTGCGGATCTTTTTGTAAATCAAACAGTTCCCATTCAGGAGTGTAGGCGGCTGTATAATTCGACGAACCCGATTTGCCAAGTGGATTTCCGTAATAGAAAATCAGTTTATAATCCTGTGTACGAATACCAAAATGAGCCACTGTTCTATGGTAAATTTCGTTGTTCATCCAATAACGATAATAAAACGACTTTCTCCAACCTGGAGGAGTCTTACCTTCGGCATTACGGAAGAAACTCTTTCCCTGGATAGTTTTAGGGATTTTAATACCGGCCATTTCCAGAAATGTTGGTGCAAAATCGGCATTTGTAATGATATCGTTGTTCACCTGTTGTGGTTTCAGCGCTTTCGGATAACGGATAACAAAAGGCATATTAATGCTTTCTTCGTACATCATGCGCTTGTCGAACCAACCATGTTCGCCCAGAAAAAAGCCCTGATCGGAAGTATAAACCACAATGGTATTTTCGGTTAAACCGTTTTTATCCAGATAATCAAGTAAGCGTCCCACGTTTTCATCTACTCCGGCCATGCAGCGCAGGTAATCTTTCATATAAATTTGATAAGCCCATTTACGAAACTCATCACGATTCAGATTAGTTGGTAAATCAGTTTTAAGATCTTCCTTCATCATGTCCTCATAACGCAATCGCAAAAAGTTGTTATACTTGCCTTTACCTTCGTAGTTTTCATATAAATTAGCCGGCTCTGGCAAAGTAATGTCTTTAAATAAATCATTAAACTTCGGATCCGGTTCGCAAGGTCGATGTGGCGCTTTAAAATGACACAGCAGCATAAAAGGTTTTGATTTATCGCGACTATCAAGCCATTCCAGTGATTTATCGCCGATTAACGAAGTAATATGTCTGCCTTTGAATTCAGTTCCTTTCGATTTTTCGAAAGTCGGACCATCGAGTTGACCTTTGATGTTAAATAATGGATTGAAATAACGCCCCTGTCCTTTCAT
>JAYRXP010000476.1:0-16820 GCA_041917395.1 Paludibacter sp. | reverse complement strand
TTGGTTGAATAGCCTGAATGGTCGTTTGCGCTGCATTATCACCTCCTTCTATATCGGCCGTTGAAGTATTTCCGGCAAGCATATCCTGCGTCATTGGAGCTTTTTCGGCTGCAAGCGGCCCAACGATATGCGTTTTACGTCCGCCATCTTCGACAATTTCAAAATGCACTTTCCAACCATTTCCTTCGGTGCTCGATGGTGCTATGGATTTTCCATCAACATCTACAATTTTGTTCTTTATTGGCCCTAAATACCCTTCGGGAAGCGGGAAAGCTTTGCTCCAGGTTTTTCCGGCATCGTTACTCATTTTCAGATAACCTTTCCAATCGGCCACATTTTTACCGATTTTATAAAAAAGATAAAGCGGTCCGTTTGCCATTTGATACAAAACAGGATTGTAACAAGCCTTGCGTTCGGTCGCACTCAGAATCCCATCGGCTGCTAATGCAGGTTTTGTCCAGGTTGTGCTTCCTTTTTCCTTGCGGCAAACATAGATACAAACATCAGGATGACCTTCGCGCGTACCGCCAAAGAAAGCCGAAACCAAATCGCCATTGGTGGTTTCGGCAATGGTTGCGGAGTGACATTGCGGGAAATCGGCCTTTTCGTACAAAAACTCATTGGTAATAATGCCTTTATTTTGTGGAATTTCCACATCAAAAGTATAGGAACCAGAACCAACTTGCTGAATTTTTCCGTTTGGCAAATGAATTTCTGCAGTTGTATTTACCGGAATGGTCACTTCCCAATGTAGTTTCATCAGATTCTTTTTCCAACTGCTAACTACTTTACCATAAGGCGTTTCGTACGAGGCATTTACAAATTCTAAATCAGGAATTGAGAAATCAGGTTTCAGAATTATATGTTTAAAAGCCACTTTGTTATAATCCGGTTTTATTCCTCCCAAATTTTGATAGGTCCATGCCAATAAATCGCCCAACAACATTACATGATTGCCCGAATTCATTCTCGGGTCGGCGGTGTTTCCGTTCCACAATTCCCAAATGGTCGTAGCGCCATTGGCAGCCATATAGCCCCACGACGGATATTTATTGTTCGAAGCCAATGCAAAAGCCACATCGGCACGACCCATTTTGCTCAGTTCGCGCAGTAAAAACTGAATGCCGATTACACCACAACCAATATTCAGGTCGCCAGTGCCAATTTGCGAAACGTTATTAGCCGGCACGGTATTGTACAAAACGCGTTTGGCAATTGTATCCACATATTGCTTCGGAACGATGCCAAAAGCCAGTGGCAACAGATTGGAGGTGGTATTGTTATTTCCGTAAAATAAAGAATCGGTGTGGAAAAATTTCTGATTAAAGGCATTTTTCATTCTTCCGGCAAGCAAGTCGAACGATTTTGCATCTTCTTTCAATCCCTGTAGCGTTGCAAAACGGCTCATTACGCCCAGCAATTTGTAATAATAAGCAGTGGAAATCAGCGTTCCATCTGTTTTCCGAAACGGGTCCTGACTGTGAATCATTTTCAGGTCTTCGGGCGGCACGCACCAATCACCATATTCATCTTTGGTCATTAAATAATCCGCCGACAAATAGTTTTTTTCCATGTGCGCCATCCATTTTTTTATGGCCGGATAGTTATCTTCCATCGGTTTTCGGTCACCAAAATGCATGTACAGCATATCCGAAACCATGGGCAAAGCAGCCGGCCACGTTACATTATCGGTGTAATAAGTCAGGAAATTCGGCGCAACATCCGGAATACAGCCATCGTACCGCTGAGCATCGGTGATATCAGTTGTCCATTTGGCATACAAACGCTGGTTATCGAACAGGTAACTTTCGCCCCAGGCGCCTATGGTGCGGTCGCCAAGCCAGGGTTGCCGCTCGTCGCGTTGCGGACAATCCACCGGCATACCTTTGTAATTATCCAGAATTCCCCACCATGCATTTTTCAATAACTGATTTAATACGGCGTTCGATGTTTCGAGTTTTCCGGTTTGTTCCATTTTGTCGCTTAGCACTTCAGCCGTAAAATCATCGGCCGAGGGTGTGTATTTTAATCCCGAAACTTCGACATAGCGAAATCCGTGATACACAAAAACAGGAGCCCACTCTTCTCCTTTCGGGTCGCCTTTCAGCACATAAACATCGGTCTGACGTGCTGAACGAAGATTTTCGGTGTAAAGTTCGCCATTGGGTTGTAAAGTTTCAGCAAAGCGCAACACTACCGAATCGCCTGCATTTCCACGCACTTTAATGCGTAACCAACCGGCAATATTTTGTCCGACATCAAGGATAAATTTATTTCCGAATGCTGTGATTTTCTGCACTCTCAGTCGGTCGACCACGCGCATGCCGGGCATCATTTGTGCCCGTAGTTTTCCTTCGGGGAAGCGAACCCGTTGTGCATTTTCCCATTTCGAATCATCAAAACCAACTTCTGCCCAACCATTCAGCTCCTTTCGGGCATCGTATTCTTCGCCATTGTATTCGTTATTGCTCCGAACAGGCCCGTCGGCATTCAGTTTCCAGTTGTCTTTGGTAACAACCGTTTCTGTGGTGCCATCCGCATATTCCATAATCAGAATCATCCGCGACTTTGGATAACCAAAAGTGGGAACTTTCCACGGTTTGTAGGTTTGTCGCATGTTGTAATAACGACCGGTTCCCTGCGCAATGCCCACCGCGTTTTGCCCTTTTTGAAGCATCGAAGTTACATCGTATGTATTGTACAAAATCGATTTATTGTAATCGGTCGGAGCAGTAGCCAGCACTTCGTCGCTTACACGTTTACCATTGAGGAACATCTCAAAAACACCCAATCCCGAAATATGAACCGTAGCCCGTTTAATTTCCTTTTTGGCCGAAAATTCTTTACGCACATAGCGTACCGAAAGACGGCTGTAATATGTTTCATCGTCCCATGGCTTGGCTCTGTCCAGTCCAATCCACTGAGCCGATTTCCAGTCATTTTCCAGCAAAAGTCCCATACTCCAGAAAGCCGTCTCACTCCAGGCGCTTTCGCCTTTATTCGTCCACACTTTTACTTTCCAGAAAAATTGCTGATTGCTTTTCAGTTCGCCACCGCCAAAAGGTATAAATAACTGATTTTCGGAGTTTACCTTGCCCGAATTCCACACATCGGCATTCTCCGCGGCCAGTTTTTCGGCACTCGAAGCCACCAGAATCTGATACGCTTTCTGACGAACACCGGTTTCGGTAGTTGCCTGTGTTTTCCAGCTGAAACGCGGTTTTTCCACATCAATTCCCAACGGATTTGACATGCCTTCGGTTTTCAGCGAAGAAACGGAAATGCCAGCCGAAGTCAGATTCGCAATTAGAACGAAAAATGAAAGTAGAAATAATCGGTTCATCCTGCTTTTTGTTGGGATATTATCATTTTTGCAATTTGTCGGTGTAATTTTTAGTACTATCCACCGCAATTAACACGCGGTCGTTTCCGGCATTGTAAGCCACATCGAGCGCAAAATCGACTGTTTTGTTTCCTTCAAACTCGCCAATATACTGTAGTTCGCCATTTTTGGGATTAAACCACCAGCATTTTTTCTTTGCTCCACTTATTTTCGAAAGATCAATTTTCATAGGGCGTGCCGTGTAGTTATAAACGAGTAAATAATCGTTTCCACGGGTAGCAATTGCCCTGTCGTAGCGCTCGCCATTTTGTCCGGCAATAATGCTCTGATCGGGCACACGCTCGAAAAACGGGAAAGCCAGCATCAGTTTTTTCAGGAATTTCATTTGGTTGTATCCCGGATCTTTCAAACAATCGTACCAATACCGGGTTGGGAAAAACGAACCGCTCACGCCCGGCTTGTAAAACTGCATGATGGAATTGTGCCCGTAGGTGTGACCAAACGAACCCGCAAAAACGGACCAATATGCATAGCGACGTACATCGTTGGCATTCCAACGCACCTCATGTTCTTCGTGTAAACCCTGCGGAATGTCTTCGTACGAAGGCTCACCGTCGATTATGGGTTTTAATGGCGTCATTGCCAGACTTTTTTCCACATACATCCAGTTGTCTTCTTCGGTATTTTCGGCAATGGTATAATCGCCATCGCCTTTGCGCTGTCCGTAGCGGCGATGACCACTCTGGAACATATTGAAATCGAGCCACGAAGCATTGTTAAACCAGGTTGCCGATGATGTTCGTCCGCGCGGATGATAAGTCATTAAATGGTTTTTATCAATGGATTTAATCGTGACTGCGAGCATCTCCCAGACTTCAGTTTTTATGTCGCCGCGAATATCGCCACCTATAAACCAAATGATATTCGGCGCATCTTTGTAGCGCCCGGCCAGAAACTTTCCGTATTCCTGAGCCTGTTTTACGTCCATTTGTCCGGAACCAACCAGGCCACCCCAAATACAATCCATTCCGATATAAATTCCCCTTTTTTCGGCCTGTTTTATGATATAATCCAAATGATTCCAGTAGCCATAAACCCCTTTTTTATCAATGTTTTTAAAATTAAAACCATCGGGCATTGATGACTGACCGTAGTAATTGTAGGCCGGAACGCGGTCGATTGTCTGAATCTGAACCACATTGTAATCGCGCTTACTGCATTCGGAAAGATAAAAATCGGCTTCGTCGCGATTCAAGCGTTCGGGCAATAACCAACCTGTATCGCCTAACCAAAAGAAAGGTTCCCCATTTTCGTGTTGCAGGTAACGGCCGTTTTCACTTACTTTTAATTTGCCATTCTCCCAAGGGAGTTTAGCAGCGGAAAGCGAGATAGAAAAACAAAACAATAGTAAAATACCGCCCCTAACCCCTAAAGGGGGACAGAAGTTAGTTTTGTCTTTAAAAATTGTTTTAAGCTTCATTTCTATTATTATATTTATATATCAACAATATAATTCTCTATTATATGGCTCATGGATTATTCTTATTCCCCTTTAGGGGTTAGGGGTCTTATCACATATTCTTTCCCTTTTTCCGTTTGCAAATCATATAGATAAGTCTTTTTCAATTCTACGGAATTGAGTTTTGCATTCGAATTAACAAGAGGTTTCCTGGTTTCAGCTACCTCGAATAGCGGATTTGTATTTTCGCCTGTTGCCATTGTGAGACCATTACCCGACAATGGCGTCGCTGAACGCAATCGACAATTTCCACCGTTACGCGAACGAATGACCACTTTTTCGACAACTCCGTTAGTCCATTTGATATCCAGTTCGAAACCGCCACGCGCCACCAGCCCTTTTACTTCTCCGGTTTTCCATGCCGAGGGCAAAGCCGGAAGCAAGTAGATAAATCCATCGTGACTTTGCATCAGCATTTCGGCAATTCCGGCCGTGCAGCCAAAGTTTCCATCAATCTGAAAAGGCGGATGTGCATCAAAGAGATTGGGATATGTACCGCCGCGTTTGGGTTCGTTGCGGACAATACTGAGTTGCTCGGTGATTAATTTATATGCATGATCGCCATCGAGCAGGCGTGCCCACAGGCAAACTTTCCAGCCCATGCTCCAACCGGTAGAAGGATCGCCACGGGCAATGAGTGACGTGCGCGCGGCATCAAAAAGTTCCGGTGTGCGGAAAGGCGAAATCTGATTGCCGGGATAAAGTCCCCAAAGGTGCGAAACGTGGCGGTGCGTGTCATTCGGGTTGTCCCAATCGTGCATCCATTCCTGCAACTGTCCCCATTTGCCAATTTGCATTGGCGGCGTTTTGGCTAAATTTGATTTTAATTTAGCTGCAAAGCCGACATCTTCGCCCAATATTTTCGAACTTTCAATTACAATATTAAAAAGATTAGAAACCAGCTGATTGTCCATTGTAACACCTGCTGCGGTAGTTGCTTTTCCACCACTTCCGGCATGCGTATTTTCCGGTGAACTCGATGGCGCAACTACTAACCAGTTATGTTCCGGTTCGGAAACCATTATCTGGTCGAAAAACAAAGCTGCATTTTTTATAACAGGAAAAAAGGATTTTAAAAATTCCTTGTCGCCGGTATATAAATAATGTTCCCAGAGATGTGAACTCAGCCAGGCAGCACCTGTTGGCCACATTCCCGAAGCTGCACGATCAACCGGACCGGTTATGCGCCATGCGTCGGTATTGTGATGCAACACCCAACCATCGGCGCCATACATAATCCGGGCAGTTTCCTTTCCCGTTTCGCTAACTTCTTTGGTCAGGCGAAAAAGGGGTTCGTTTAACTCTGTCAGATTGGTAACTTCAGCCGGCCAGTAATTCATTTCGAGGTTAATATTCGTAGTGTATTTGCTGTCCCATGAAGGAAACATTTTATCGTTCCATATTCCCTGTAGGTTAGCAGCTTGTCCGCCAGGCTGCGATGCGCAAATAAGCAGATACCGACCAAATTTAAAGTAAGTTGCTACCAAATGTGCATCGTTGGTTTTGGAAAAGTTTTCCACACGCATATCAGTTGTTTCGGTCGAAAGGTTCGGGCCCAAATCGAGCGATGAACGCTTCATAAACTGCTGAAAATAATCAATATGCGAGCGTTTTGCCTGTGTGTAATTCGCTTTCAGCGCATTGGCCAGATAAGTTTTGGCGCGTTCGGTTTCATTTGCCGAAATATCTTTGTAATTAACAAAATTGGTAGCAATTGAAACATAAAGAATGGCTTCGGTGGCATTCTCAACCGATAAAACGCCATCTTTATAAATGGATTTTCCACCATTGATTTTAGCGGTTAGCCGGCCATTAAATTTCACTTTGCCTTTTTGCCGTTCGTGGGTCGACGTAATGCCACTGAGCGAAATTTCATTTGCTTCGGTAGCAATAAAAACATCCTGTTGCGGTGAGGTGAGTTGGGCGTTGAAGGTGATTTTTTTCTTTTTACTAGCGGATAGTTTTATAATAACAACCTGATCGGCAAAAGAGGTAAACACCTCGCGCTGAAAAGTAACGCCATCCACTTTGTAGCGAACCGTTGCGCAAGCCGAATCGAGGTTTAAATCGCGGTAATAATCGGAATATCGGGCATGACCGGGAAATGCAATGCGCAAATCGCCGAAAGTCTGGTAAGGCATTCCGTGGTTGGTTTGCGACATAACCTTTTCAGTAGCAAGCGCTTCGGCTTCGGCGTATTTTCCGGTAAAAACCAACTCGCGCACTTTGGGAATATATTCAAGCGCAAGCGGATTGGCATCACTATTGGGACTTCCTGCCCAGATATTTTCTTCGTTCAGTTGTATTTGTTCCGTTGCCGGATTGCCATAAACCATAGCGCCTAAGCGTCCATTTCCCAGCGGCAAAGCCTCGGTCCAAACCTGTGCGGGTTTATTGTACCAGAGTTTGTAATCGTTGGATTGTGCCTGAATTTGGACACCTGCCAGCAGGCAAACTACAAAAAATACTATCTTTATTTTCAAAATCGTGATTTCTTTCATTTTAGTAAACTTACACCGTTAACAATGACGAAAGAAAGGGCACTTTGTACCCATTTCGCCGGATCTGAGACTCCGGCAAACAACCCGAATTATTGTAGTTTATACTGGCTCTGAGTTTGCGCCGGACAAGAATTTTTGTTTAAATATTCTGGACCTCGATTGCCTGATAACCTGCAGTTTCGATGGCGTCAATCATCGCCTGGTCAGTAACATTGCCGGTTATTGATACAGTAGCTTTTGCATTAGCCAGGTCAACTTTAGCCTCTACTCCTTCCAGTGCATTAAGCGCTTTCTCAACCCGCGAGGAGCAATGTCCGCAGGTCATTCCCTGAATTAAGATTGTTTTTTGTTTCATAAGTTTAAAATTAAAAGCCGGACGTTTTACCGCTTCTACATAATTTATAGTGATTGAGTGTTTTTCCTGTTGTTTTTCCTCATGCTGTGTTGTCTTAATTTTAGCAGGTTTAAATGATTTCAGACGCAACGCGTTGAGAACCACCGTTACCGAACTTAAACTCATAGCGGCAGCAGCTATCATGGGATTTAACTTTAAACCGTCAAAAGCGTAAAATACGCCGGCAGCAAGCGGAATGCCGATTATATTATAGAAAAATGCCCAGAACAGATTCTGACGGATATTCGTCAATACCGATTTGCTCAGCTGAATTGCCGTGAAAATATCCATCGGGTTGCTTTTCATCAATACCAAATCGGCAGCTCCGATGGCAATGTCAGTTCCCGAACCAATAGCAATGCCTGTATCGGCTCTGCTCAGTGCGGGCGCATCGTTTATTCCATCGCCCACCATGACAACTTTTTTACCTTCGAGTTGCAAACGTCTCACAATTGCTTCTTTTTCAGTTGGCAATACGTCCGAAATAACTTCTTCAAAACCTGCCTGAGCGGCAATGTGTTTAGCAGTGACGGCATTATCACCAGTAAGCAACACGAGCGATTTTCCTGCTTTTTTCAGAGCTGCCACCGCTTCCGCTGCCTGTGGTTTCAGCGTATCTGCCAATGCAATGATTCCGATTACAGACTGGTTTTCGGCAATATAAACCGGAGTTTTACCCTGTTGTGCCAGTTTTTCGGCCATGGGTTTAAAATTGCATTCCGAAATGCCTTTTTCGGAAATAAAACGGCTGTTGCCAATAAAATATTTTTTAGAATTGATAATTCCCGAAACTCCTTTTCCGGGTGTCGATTCAAAATTTTCGACAACTGACAATTCAATTTTTCGGCTCGTTGCTTCCTCGACTATTGCTTGTGCAAAAACGTGTTCAGAACCTTTTTCGAGCGATGCAGCAATCAGCAGCAGTTCATTTTCGTTTTTGCCGGTTGGTAGTATCAAATCGGTCAATACGGGCTTTCCGGTTGTAATTGTGCCGGTTTTGTCGAAAATAATGGTGTCGGCTTTATGCAAATTTTCGAGCGCTTCGGCCGATTTAAACAGCACACCCATTTCGGCACCTTTTCCTGTGCCGACCATAATAGCCACCGGCGTGGCAAGTCCCAAAGCACACGGACACGAAATAACCAGAACGGAAATGGCCATCGAAAGTGCAAAATTAAATTCGTAGCCGACTATAATCCATACTATAAAAGTAAGAATAGAAATTCCGATAACGAGCGGCACAAAAAATGCACTTACTTTGTCGGCAAGACGAGAAACGGGTGCTTTTGTAGCAACAGCATCTTCCACCAAATGAATAATTTGCGAGAGGATAGTTTCGTCGCCCGTTTTGGTGACACGAAACGTGAAATACCCCGAAGTTGCAATGGTGGCGGTGTAAACCTGCGCATTTTCCTCTTTAAATACGGGCATGCTTTCGCCTGTCAGAGCCGATTCGTCGACCGTTCCTGTTCCGTTTATCAGAATTCCGTCGGCAGGAATGTGTTGTCCGTTGCGAATAACCACTGTATCGCCTACTACCAAATCGGCCGATAAAATCTCTGTTTCCACATCGTTGCGGATAATAGTGGCTTTGACCGGAGCCAATTCAACGAGTCGGTTTAGTGCATCGGAAGTACGTTTTTTGGAGCGGGACTCCAGGTATTTCCCAAGCGTAACGAGTGTAAGAATGGTGGCTGCTGACTCGAAGTAAATATTGTGAAGCGAGCTGTGAAGCGATTCTATTTCTCCGCGTCCGATACTGAGCGAAGCCTGAAGGAGACTTATAAGTCCGTAAAAAACAGCTGCTCCGGCTCCCAATGCCACTAACGAATCCATGTTGGGTTTGAACCGGACTAATTTTTTAAAGCCCGAAATGAAAAAATGCTGGTTTATAAACAGAATCGGAATTGTGAGAAAAAACTGAATTAAGACATTGAAAAGAATATAATTGCCATTTGTAAAAACCGGAGGAACAGGTAATCCAATCATTGCGCCCATCGAAACCCACAACAATGGCAAGAGAAAAGCAAACGAATACCACCAACGCAGTTTCATGTTTTTTTCTTCCACGTCGAATTTAGTTGTCGCGCTTTTAGAAGAAGTTTCGGCCTGATTTGTTTTAGTTGCAGCAGAATAACCCGCATCCGCAACCGATTGTATGATTTTTTCAGCAGAAACCTGAGTTTCGTCAAAATCGACCACCATACTATTGGTGAGTAGATTAACCTGTACTTTTTGGGTTCCGCTGAGTTTGTTTACCGATTTTTCGACCTGAGCTACACATGCCGAACAGGTCATACCGGCTATATCGAACTTTTCAGTTTTCATTTTTGTAAATTAAAATTCCACTGCAAAGTTAACGAAAATAATCAGCGAATGTTTTCTGCTTTAAGTTTCATTTAGACTCCGTTTTGGCTTTGGCTTCTTTTTCAGCTTTCAGCTTATCGGTATAAGTCTTGTACATTTTGCGCCAGTTACGTCCATTCTCGTTGAAATAACGTTCCACATTGTCTTTGTACATTTCAAAGATGGCTGAGATTTCTCCTTTCATGGTTTTGTAATCCACTGCTTGTTCGCGTGCAAGCCGTAACTGACTGATGACATATTGCTCTTCTTTTTCGGTCATGTTTGGTACAATAGCTTTAAACCCTTTCAGTGTAAAATGATATTTTCCAATGGTGTATAAATCGAGAATTTTTTCCACCTGCTCCTCGTTTAAGTCTTTTCGCAGTCCGTTCATAAGGTTTTCGTGCACCGATTTCGGCTTGGTCGAACAGGCAATTACATCGCGATGCACATCGGTTAGCTTTTCGCCTGTTCGCGGATTAATTCCTGCCGGAACGGTGGTGTACGGATGTTCGTTGTGCCAGTCGCGAACGGCGCGCATGTGCGTTTTTATCACAGTAAAAACACGCATTTCTTTTTCTTTATCACTTAGTTTGAGTGAATCCACAAAACTTTGGGCTCGTTTTTCCAAATCAATATCCGAATGGATTTTTGCATCCGCTTTTTTATTCAGGTATTTCTCCACATCTTTCAATTCACGAATGGCATTTGCCGGTAAATTTTCACCTTTTGCTCCAAAGCTGAACATCGCTTCTTTAGACTCAATCGTTACTTTACTTTCGTCGAGCATTTTGGAATTTAAACCAAAATTGCTGATAAAAAAGTTATAAACCGCCGTTCGTTTATTCAGGCCAAAATCGTGTTTTTCATTAGGTAAATGCACATTCGACAATTTGTTTTGCGCATAATAAAAACCATAAATTCGTTGCAAATATGGATATTCCAACTCAGGAACAGAAGCCGTCCAATCGCCACCATCCGAAACCACACAAACCGGTTTGGGTGCAAATGTTGCCAGTATTTCTGGGTTACAGGTACCACCTCCTGCTAACTGGATGGGCATTCCGCTTTCGCACGGACAGCCGCCATCAAAGTGCGAAGCCAGACTTACCGTTGGACAAACGGCTGTAAAACGATCGTCGAGTGCAGCCAACAAAACCACCTGCGATCCACCACCCGAACCTCCATTGGCACCGACACGTTTCGTGTCAATGTCTTTGCGGGTAAGCATGTAATCCAGGATTTTCAGCCCGTTCATGATTTGAACAATATGAGCTGCTGTGGTTCTGTGAGCCGTGTATGTAACCTGTAATTCCGATTCACCCCAACCGAATAAATCGTAACTTACACAGGTTGCACCCATGCGCGCCAACGTTCCAAATCGTGTTTGTTCGTCCTTGTTGTATCGTCCATCAGCCCAGTGACCGTTTGGACAAAGGATTAATGCATGTTTTCCTTTGCTCAGAGGCGTATAAATCGATCCACAAACATACAATCCCGGCAATGTTTCCAGAGCAAAGTTTTGAACAGTATAACCGTCAAATTTGCGGATTTTCGATAAAATGGGTTTGGTGTTGACGCATTTAGCCAATGCAGAATCTATCTGTAGTTTCTCGCGTACTTCTTTTTTTAATGTTGCACGACGAACACTCCATGTTGCTGAGTCTTTGTACAAAGTTTTCAGGTAAGCCAGCATTTTAGCTCCATCTTCCGGTGTACGGCGAGGATATTCGTAAGCTTTTATTTTGTAGGTTCTTTCGTCCTGTTTGGCAAATTTATAATCGAACAGCGACAAGATATTAGTAAGTGATTCTTCCACCGAATACGGACGAATACGAAAATCAGCAAAAGGAACGACTTTGCCGGTTGTGTCGGCATCGAATTTCAGTTTTACATTAAAGCGGGTGCTTATTTCATTTAAAACTTGACTCAGTGATTTGCTGAATTGAGTTTCGTAGGATTGGGCTGATAAAATCCCAACATTGCCCAATAGAATTACTATCCCTATTATTAATTTTCTCATGATCTTTAAGTTTAAACACAAATTCACGGAGACACAAATTTGAAAATAGATTTTGTGTTTTCGTGCTTCCGTGTTGGAATACTACTCAATAGTTAATTTCTCCCCATTCACAAATACATCCGTCATTTTAATGTTGGTGCAATTCTGGAAAATGCATTTTTGTTTTCCATCAATATTGATGTTGGTGAACGTGATATTGCTGATAGGCGATTCTTCCAGTCCGCGGATTTTAATCGGAATCAACACATCGCTTCCGGTTACATTGCTGATATTGATATTTCGGAAAATGGGTGTACGTTCGCTGAGAGGTTCTGCGGGCATTTTGGTATAAAGCATATCCAGAATAATGGCTTCTCCCTGAATGTTTTTCATCACAATATTGCTCACCTGAATATCTTCCACCACGCCTCCGCGCCCACGGGTGGATTTTATGCGAATGCCGCGGTCGGTGCCATCGAAAACACAATTGCTGATAACCACTTTTTTTACGCCGGCGCTCATTTCGCTGCCAATAACCACACCGCCATGTCCGGCCAGCATGGTGCAATTGGTGATGGTAATATTTTCGTTGGCCCAACCCAGTTTCCGTGCCTGCAAATCGCGACCACTTTTGAGTGTAATGCAATCGTCGCCCACCGAAATATGACAGTTGGAAATATGCACATACCGGCACGATTCGGGATTGATGCCGTCGGTATTAGGCGAAAGCGGGTTGTTGATGGTCACGCGGTCGATGGTTACATTCTCGCAAAACTCAGGATTCACCGTCCAGAATGGTGAGTTTACAATGGTAATTCCTTCGATACGAACGTTTTTGCAACGGACAGGCTGAATAAATGGCGGACGGAAAAAGCGGCGTTGCATGGATGAAATATAATCCTCGTTTGTTTCGGCATACAAGGCTTTTACATCATTGGCTTTGTCCCACATTGGTTGGTATTTATTCAAATCACGAACACCATTTTTTTGTAAATCAACATAAACTCTGAAAAATTCATCCCACCATTTTTTGCCCTGACCATCAATTTTCCCTTCGCCTTTGATGGTAATATTTTCGGCATCTACGGCATAAATGAGTGGTGAAAAGCTTTTCATCAAAATGCCTTCGTGACGCATTTCCACAAAGGGCAGATAATCGTCAAAATTATCTGAAAACAAAAGTGTTGCACCGGCTTCGAGCTCAATGGTGATATTGCTTTTCATACGGATTGCACCCGTCAGATAAGTTCCGGTAGGGAAATACAAAGTTCCACCACCTTTGGCGTTGAGTTTATCAATAGTTTTATTGATAAGGACGGTATTCAGTTTTTTACCTGAAGCATTAGCGCCGGCTTTTTGCATATCGACCAAAGTAGCCGATACATTTATGAAAGAAAAAAGCAATAATGCTATTACAAATAGAAATTTATTATTCATGCGATATTATTTTTTTATTTCCGTTGAAAAATTACAAATGCCACTTTTTACAGTTTTAAATTCTTTTTGACCGGGGAAATATACATCAGCCGTACAATTTGCAGGCACTTCAATTTTTATCAAAAAATTATTTCCTTCGAGTTTCCAATCCACGGAAATGTTTCCAAAGCGGGTTTTGGTCGATGCTTTTACAAATTTCAAATCACCCATCGGCTCGGGTTTGATGATAAAATGCCGCATTCCCGGATTTTTCGGGTCAATCTGTATTCCGGCGAGTGAAGCAAAAAACCATTCATCGATTTGCCCCAGCATAAAATGATTCCACGAAGCACCCTTGCGCGGATCCCATTGTTCGGTAAGCGTGGTTGCACCAAATTTCAACTGAAAACCGTAGCCCGGAGCTTCATCGTGATTGAACATGGTGTACATTAGCTCATTCAACCCATTTGTGGCCAGTGTTTGGAACAAATACCGATTACCTATATCGCCTGTTGTAAGACGGTTGCCGTGTGCTTTTATATCTTTTACCAGATTATCCAACACTGCCTGACGGTTTTCAGGTTCTACTATTTCCATGTAAACAGCCATGGCGTTAGCAGTCTGACTTCCGGTAGCGTATTGTTTTGTTTCAGCGTTGAAAAATTTTGTATTCAAAACTCTTCGAACTTCATCAGCCAACGCGGAATAATGTGCAACATCGTACTTATTTCCAATCATTCCGGCTGATTTTACGAGATATTTTAAGGCATAAAAATAATAAGCTGTTGCCACAAAAGGCACAGGCGTATTGCGCGAATATCCGGCTTTGAAATCGCCATAATCGTACCAGTCGCCTAACCCAAACGAAAGTACATGGTTTTCAGCACGACTCGTCAGATAATCCACCCAGCGACGCATGGCCTGATAATTATTCACAATGAGCGACGAATCGCCGTAAAATTCGTAGTACATCCACGGCATAATCAGTATGGAACTTCCCCATTCCGGCGAAACACCAAATTCGTCAAATCCTTTTGAGTTTCCAAAAATATTATACATCGGTGCAATGGACGAAACCGCTCCATCGTGTTGTTGCGCATCTACCATATCCTGCATAATTTTTGGCAAAAAATCCTTCAAATCGTAATTATACATGAGTACTGGTCCGTTTAGATGCAATTGCTCTATCCAACCCAGTTTTTCGCGATGCGGACAATCGGTAAAAACTCCCTGCATATTGCTCTGAATCGCTTTTTGAATTAGAATGTGTGTTTTGTTGAATAACTCGTTGGAACATTCGAAAGTGGAAACCAGTGGTGCAGAATTATATACAAAACAGGATTTTATGTCTTTTAGAATTGGTAATTTTCGGGGATTTTTATCGCCTTTCAGCACAGCACCTTCCACCTGAATATACCGGAAACCATAGTACGAAAAGCGCGGATGCCAGGTTTCATCTTTTTCGCCTTTCAGAATATACGTATAAAAATGCGGCCGACCCGATTCGCGCTGATTCACGGCTCCTTCCGGAGTGAGTGATTCGCAAACTATAAGCGTAATGCTGTCGCCTCTGCGACCGCTAACGGTAATTTCAGGAAAACCGGAAAGGTTTTGTTGCATATCAAAAACCATTACAGAGGGGTCGATGACTCTTTTGGTAAATTTCGACGCACTATCACGTTCAACTTTGTTTAGTCGTTTCACAGTTCTGAAATCAAAACGTTCCATGATTTTTACCGGATAACCTTTTTGTTCGGTCAGTTTTCCTTTCGGAGCATCCTGAATGACAACGGATTTCCAGCTACTGTCGTTAAATCCGGCTTTGTCCCAGCCTTTTTGTTCCTGACGGGCATCATAATCTTCGCCACCGTAAATATCATTGAAAGTTATAGGACTCAGCGCGTATTTCCAGCTTTTGTCCGAAACAATTTCTTCGGTCGTTTTATCGCTGTAATGAATGTTGGTTTTAAATAGCAAAGTCGGCGCTCCAAACGAAACCTTCAGCTTACTGTAACGCCCACCCTGAGCATTGAAAAATCCGTTTCCGAGCAAAACACCGAACACATTTTCACCTTTTTTCAGGCAGGAAGTCACATCAAAAGTGTTGTAATACACGGTTTTGTCGTAATCGCTCCAAAATGGAGCAAACTCTCCATCACCCACTTTTTTGCCATTGATGGTGAACTCGTAATGTCCTAATCCACATATAGATGTGACAGCTTTTGTTATTTCTTTTTGAGCAACAAATGATTTTCGAAGGATAATGCTTCTGCTCGAAAGCGGATCGGTATTTTTCCAGATAGCCTTGTATTCGGACTTTCCCATTTCCCAACTCAGAAAGCGTTTTCCGGCAGGAATACGGGCAGAATCGGCACGAATGGCGCCAATCCAAATCCCGGAATTACCAAAAGACTGGTTTAATCCGCAGTCGGTTTGAGAGCCAAAATGATTTGTTTTTTGTTCGATAGCCTGACTTTCAAAAGCGTTAAGAACAAAAACACACATAAACAGTATCAATGTGAACCGCCAAAGCCTGAAAAAATATGTTGAATCAGTTAGATGCATGTCGTTTACATAATAATGTGAAGTTCAATAGTCAGACGGACTATTCCCCTAATTGTAACCTTTTACAAAGGTAATAGATAAAATATTATTATCTTTGCCCTACCATGTAATAAAAAATGGATAGTTTATTTACAATGTGTCATTTATGAATAAAACTTTTGCCGATTTCCACGCCCAACTCATTCGTAAAGCCGAAGGTTTTATTTCAGAAATACAATCAAAAACAGTGTCGGAAACCTCTTTAACAAAAGTCCGACAACTTATTGAGGAATTACTTGATTTTCAAAAGAGTTTAATTGACCGAATAAAAAAATTAGATTACAACGAAGCTGAGTTCCATTCCGAACAAGAGTATTACCGCGATATTTTCAACAATCAACCTGCGGGATTGTATCGTATACGGGTTTTATCGTCCAAAATGAAGGAAGGAAAAAACTGGAGCAGCAACGATGACCCACCCTATTCGATGGAATTTGCCAGTAGTCGGTTTTGCGAAATTTTAGGTGTTAGCATTGATGAGTTTGCAAAAAATCCGTTTATTATCAGCACATTGGTGCATCCCGAAGACAAAGAAAACTTTGTTGTAAAAAATGAAGAGGCAAATAATTTATTTATTCCTTTCAGTTGGGAAGGGCGTTTAATTGTAAAGAATGAAACAAAGTGGGTACGTTTGGAGTCGTTGCCGCGCCGGTTAGAAAACAACGATATCCACTGGACAGGTATTTTGTACGATA
>JAYRXP010000475.1:0-8455 GCA_041917395.1 Paludibacter sp. | reverse complement strand
TTAAACACCGCTCCAAATTCGATCAGTGCATTTATAAGTGTGGTATTTTCGGCCGGTGTACCTACGGTGATACGCAGGCAATTGCCGCAAAGGGTAACAGTACTTCTGTTGCGTACAATTATACCTTTATTTACCAGCCAGTTATACGTAATTGAAGCATTATCCACCTTTACTAATACAAAGTTGGCATCGGTTGGATATATGTGTTTTACTAAATCGAGTTCTTTTAACTTTTTCACAAGTTGTTTGCGTTCCGCTAAAATGGTTTGAACCCATTTTGTTGTTTGCAACGTATTCGAAAACACCTTTTTGGCGTGTTCCTGCGTCAGAATATTGATATTATACGGATATTTAATTTTATTCAGAGCATTGATAATTTCCACCGATGCGTATGCCATCCCAAGGCGTATAGCCGCATTTCCCCACGCCTTGGACATGGTTTGAAGAACGACCAGATTCGGAAATTCGTTCAGACGGGCACTAAAACTTTTTTTGTCGGAGAAATCAATATAGGCTTCGTCGACAACCACAATACCTCTGAACCATTGCAGAACCTTGAGTATTTCGTCCGAATTAAGGCTGTTTCCGGTAGGATTATTAGGCGAACAAAGCCAGATAATCTTGGTATTCATATTCGCCGAATCGATGAGCTTGAAAGCTTCAATGTCAAAATCATTATTCAGCAACACTTTCCGGTACTCCACGTCGTTTATAGCAGCACAAACCTTGTACATACCATAAGTTGGCTCAATGGCTACCACATTGTCGCGACGGGGCTCACAAAATGCACGATAAAGCAGGTCGATAGGTTCGTCGCTTCCGTTACCTAAAAATATATTTTCGACCGGCACGCCTTTTACCTTCGAAATCGCTGCTTTCAGTTCCAGTTGCAGTGGGTCGGGATAGCGGTTGTATGGCCCGTTATACGGATTTTCGTTTGCATCCAAATAAACCGATGCCTCGCCTTTAAACTCGTCGCGCGCGCAGGAGTAAGGCTGCATATTTCGTATGTTTTCGCGTAATAATTCGTTTATCATATAATTGATGTAATGATGTGGTAATACGATGCTGTGATAATATGTTGATCCGTCATTTTACAGACAGTTGTGATGATTAATATATAAACTCAGAGATCAATACATTTTTTACGTTTAAATATTATTATCAATTCATTATCACATCATCACATTGTTATCTTCTTTCTGCTTTTATCCTTTCCTGCTGTTCGTTATCCAAACGAATTTTAACCGCATTACTGTGTGCCTGCAGTTCTTCGTTTTCGGCCATCAGAATAATGGCATTGCTCAGGTTCGTTAATCCCTCGCGTGAGAGTTGCTGGAATGTAATTTTGCGCACAAAACTATCCAGATTCACACCGCTGTAAGCTTTGGCATAACCGTTTGTGGGCAATGTATGATTTGTGCCCGAAGCATAATCGCCGGCGCTCTCGGGACTGTAGTTACCAAGAAATACAGAGCCTGCATTGGTAATATTTGCAGCCACGCCATTGTGGTAATGAGTTGAAATAATCAGGTGCTCAGGTGCGTACTCATTGGTCATTTCAACTGCTTCTTCCAGTGTTTTAACAACAATAATCTTGCTGTTGGCCAACGACTTTTCAGCCAGTTCTTTGCGAGGAAGCTGTTCCAGTTGTAATTCGATTTGTTCAAGTACTTTCTCAACCAGACTTTCGTCCACGGTAATTAAAATCGACTGACTGTCGGCGCCATGTTCGGCTTGCGAAAGCATATCGGCAGCCACATAAGCAGGGTTGGCTGTATTGTCGGCCAACACCTCCACTTCCGATGGACCGGCAGGCATATCTATCGCCACATCGCGCAGCGATACAAGTTGCTTAGCGGCAGTTACATATTGATTTCCGGGACCAAATATTTTATACACTTTCGGTACCGACTCAGTTCCGTAAGCCATAGCAGCAATAGCCTGTGTTCCGCCAATTTTAAAAATCCGGTGAACGCCAGCCACTTTTGCAGCATAAAGCACTGCCGGATGAACCTTTCCTTCGGCATTAGGGGGCGTACAAAGCACAATTTCCCTGCATTCGGCAATCGACGCCGGGATGCCAAGCATCAAAACCGTTGAAAAAAGAGGAGCCGTTCCACCCGGAACATACAACCCAACTTTTTCGATAGCCACTGCTTTTTGCCAGCAAAGCACACCGGGCGAAGTTTGTATTTCGGGCAAATCCTGCTGTTGCTCCACATGAAATTTCCAGATATTTCGTCGGGCCATTTCGATAGCCTGTTTCAGCTGTTTCGAAACAAGACCTTCAGCCTCATCCATTTCCTCTTTTGTTACTTCGAACGACTGAAGCGTAACCTTGTCGAATTTTGCCGTGTAACTGCGTACTGCTTTATCGCCGTTGTTTTTCACATCGTCGAGCACCTGTTGCACCGTTTCGAATAATTTGGTACTATCAAAAACCGGACGGGCAAGCAGTTCGGTCCACTTTTCGCGGGGAGGATAGTTGTAAACCTGCATCTATTGTTGTTGTAAAATGATTTCAGGCTGCAAAAATAATCAAAAAAAATCAGAATTGAACTACAAGAGTTTATCCGTGTAGTTAACAACCCAATTCATCGCAGAACTTTTATTCTCAGAAATCCCGGTTAGTCAAACAGCTTGAGTTTCGTTGATTCCCGGCTTGCACATTAACCTGATAAAGATGAGTTCCGCCAATTAGAGTTTCATTGCTGATAAAAACTTTTCCCATTTCTGATACAAATCTTCCATTCCATCGAGCACCACATCGGCGCCGCTTTCCCAAAGTACTTTTTCGTCGAGCGGACCCGTATTTATGGCAATTACAAACAATCCGGCAGCCTTGGCCGACTCCACGCCCAGCGGAGCATTTTCGACTACAGCTACTTCGGCGCGTGTAAGTCCCGATTTTTTCAATGCCTGTAAATAAGGTTCGGGGTGTGGCTTTCCCTGCGTTACATCAAAAGCAGTAACCATGCGTTCTTTTTTGAAAATACCCGGAAAATGAACCTGTAAACCATCCAGCAAACTGGCTTGCCCCGAGCCGGTAACCAGATAAATCTGCAGACCCTGATTTTTTATTTTTCGAAGCAATTCTCCCGCAAATGGCATAACCGGCGAGTTGCCATAGGCTTCGAAATAGCGTGATTTTAGTTTATATATTTCCTGTTTCTCCTCTTCGGTGGCGTCGCGACCAAACTCGCGGTTAAACGCCAGATCGATAGTAGAGTGGCCTGTGCGACCTTCGTGCATATAAGCCTCGTGTTCGGTAAACGGAATGCCAATATCGTTCATGGCTTTTGCCCATGCGCGGGCATGAAACTTCATTGAATCGAAAAGTACGCCATCCATATCGAAAAAAATGGCTTTGGGTGTAAACGCTGGAAAATGGTTACTGGTAATGAATTTTTGTATGGCAATATCGAACATAAAGTATTTTTTTTGTTTCGGGTGCAAAGGTAATCAAATAATGTGTTCGTTATTTTGAAAAAATATTTTAATTTTGCAGCCGAAATAAAAACTGAATCGGGATGTGGCGCAGTTGGTAGCGCGCTACGTTCGGGACGTAGAGGTCGCAGGTTCGAGTCTTGTCATCCCGACAGTAATCAAAAAAAAGAAAAGCAGCAACGAAAGAATATTTTTTCGTTGCTGCTTTTTGTTTTTAAGAATTACACTGATTAGCAATTTTTGGTGTTGTATGCGCTATCCTTTTCGGCTACTTTACCAATTCGGTCGAGATTGTTTGTATGTATCTGCTCTTCGACAATAGCGTCCAGTACGGCAACGGCGGTCATATTTACAATGTCGCTCACCGAACTTTCAACATCCAGAATATGCACCGGCTTGTTCAGACCCATTTGAATCGGCCCGATGGTTTGCGCCAATCCCATTTCAATCAACATTTTATAGGCCGTATTGGCCGAGCTCAGATTAGGGAAAATAAGCGTGTTCACATTGCGTCCTGCAATTTTGGAGAATGGGAATTTCTTGTCGCGCAATTCCTTGTTCAGCGCAAATGTAACCTGCATTTCACCATCAACCAGCATATCGGGATAGTTTTGGTGCAATGTTTCTACTACCTGATGCACACTGGCCGGACTTCCGTTTTTGTCGGAACCGAAGTTAGAATACGATAACATTGCCATTACGGGTTCGTGAGCGAAAAACTTCACGGTGTCGTGTGTCAACTTGGCAATATCAATAAGCGCATCGGTACACGGATGGCGGTTGAAAAGCGTATCGGCAAGGAAGAAGGTTCCTTTTTTGGTAATCATAATGTGCATGGCACCAATATGTTTTGTACCTTCACGAATTCCGATAACGTCTTTGGCTGCCTGAACCGAATCGGCATATTTGGTATACACACCGGTAATCAGGGCATCGGCCTGTCCGGTTTCCACCATCATCATTCCGAAGTAATTGCGCTCATACATTTTTTCGAAAGCTTCGTCGTAGGTCATACCTTCGCGACTGCGTTTTTCGGATAAAATCTGAGCAAATTTAGCTCTGCGGCCTTCCTCACGGTCGTGACGGAGGTTCACAATTTCGATACCTGTCAGGTCAATGTCGTTTTCGGCAGCGATATTGGCAATTTTTTCTTCGTTACCCAACAGTACCGGCTGGCATATTCCTTCCTGCAAAGCCACTTCGGCAGCTTTAATCATATTTTTATGATTCGATTCGGAGAACACAACACGTTTCGGATTCTGACGGGCCATATCGTAGAAATGACGCAACATTTTGTTGTCGCTTCCCATTATCTCGCTTAGTTTCACATTATACTCTTCCCAGTTTGTGATAATTTTGCGTGCTACTCCCGATTCGATAGCTGCTTTGGCTACTGCCGGAGCCACAATGGTAAGCAAACGTGGATCGAGCGGTTTCGGGATAATGTAATCGGGTCCAAAACTCAGTCGTTTCAGATTATAGGCAGCATTAACCACATCGGGAACAGGCTTTTTGGTCAGTTCGGCAATAGCGCGAACCGCAGCAATTTTCATTTCTTCGTTAATACACTTAGCCCGAACGTCCAATGCACCGCGGAAAATATACGGAAATCCGAGTACGTTGTTAATCTGATTCGGATGATCGGAGCGGCCTGTAGCAAAAATAATATCTTTACGGGCAGCCATAGCATCGTCGTACGAAATTTCGGGATTTGGGTTTGCCAGTGCAAAAACAATCGGATTTGCATTCATTGAGCGCACCATATCTTTTGACAGCAGTCCGGCTACCGAAAGTCCCAAAAACACATCAGAATCTTTTACAGCTTCGGCCAGCGTTGTAATTTCGCGGTCGGTGGCAAAAGGTTTTTTGCGACTGTTCAGGTCGGTGCGTTTTTTATTAATCACACCTTTCGAGTCGACCATCACGATATTTTCAAGTTTTGCTCCAAGCATCATATACAATTGCGTACACGAATTGGCAGCAGCTCCCGCCCCGTTTACCACAATTTTTACATCTTCTATTTTTTTACCCACAATTTCGAGCGCATTGATTAGCCCTGCTGCCGAAATAATGGCAGTTCCGTGCTGGTCGTCGTGCATAAGCGGAATGTCGAGTTCGGTTTTCAGCCGTTCTTCAATCTCAAAACATTCGGGAGCTTTGATATCCTCCAGATTTATACCTCCAAAAGTAGGCGCGATGGCTTTTACCACCTGAATAAATTTTTCGGGATCTTTTTCGTTTACTTCAATATCAAAAACATCAATTCCGGCAAAAATTTTAAACAACAACCCTTTTCCCTCCATAACCGGCTTACCCGCCATTGCTCCTATATCGCCCAAACCAAGAACTGCTGTTCCATTCGATATTACTGCCACCAGATTTCCCTTCGAAGTATATTCGTAAGCAGCATTCGGATCTTTTTCTATTTCCAGACAAGGTTCAGCCACTCCCGGCGAATAAGCTAATGATAAATCGCGTTGCGAACTGTATGGTTTGGTGGGAACAACCTCTATTTTGCCCGGTTTTCCCTGCGAGTGATAAAGAAGGGCATCTTCCTTTGTCAATTTTGCCATTTTATAAATAATTGATATATAGATTATTGAATAAATAATGCATGTGAAGACTTATAAATCGTAGCAAATTTACAAAATAAAATATCAATCTGATTTTTTATTAGCAATATTTAGTACAGAGTATCAAATACAATTTACAGAAAACAGGGATAATGCATATAAAACGGGACAAATAAGGATTAATTTTTTTACCTTTGCAGTCCAAAAAGAGATTACAAGCAACAAAAAAATAAAAGTAACGTATGAAAATACTTATTCTTGGTGCCGGAAAAATGGGCACATTCCTCACCGATGTTCTCTGCATTCACCACGAAGTAGCCCTTTTCGATACCGATCCTCGCCGGTTACGCTTTGTTTTTAATACCCTGCGCATGACTGAATACGAAGAAATAAGAGCGTTCGAACCCGAGTTGGTAATCAATTGTGTTACTTTAAAATATACCATTGAAGCTTTCGAAAAAGTAGTTCCCTGTTTGCCTAAAAATTGTATTATCTCTGATATTGCTTCGGTAAAAACCGGAATTCAGAACTATTACGAAAGCACCGGCATGCGCTATGTGTCGACTCACCCTATGTTTGGACCTACGTTTGCCACGCTCGATAACCTAAGCACACAAAGTGCGATTATTATCTCCGAGTCCGACCACATGGGAAAAGCATTTTTCAAGGATCTGTACGGCTCCCTGCGTTTGCGTATTTTCGAATATAGTTTCGACGAGCACGATGAAACAATTGCCTATTCTCTGTCAATTCCATTTGCCTCCACGTTGGTATTTGCATCGGTTATGATACCACAGGAAGCTCCCGGCACGACTTTTAAACGCCACATGGATATTGCCAAAGGCCTGTTGAGCGAAGACGACTATCTGCTTTCGGAAATTCTTTTCAATCCATACACCCACAATCAGGTTGAAAAAATACGTGCCGAGCTGAAAACACTCATGGAAATTATCGACGAAAAAGACACAGACCGCATGCAGCAGTTTTTGAAAAAAGTGCGCGAAAATATTGCCTGATGGGTTAAATCTATAAATCAGACATATCTCTGAATTTTAATTTTGCCAAAACGGTGATTAAAAATGATGGAATAGTGGCAAACATCACAAAAACAAAAAACAGTTTGTAGCCCAGCAGATCGCTGAAATATCCACTAAGCATGGACGGAAGCATAAAACCTAACGCCATAATACCATCGGCAAAGGCGTAATGCGCTGTTTTGTATTTTCCGGGAGCTATTTGCTGCATGATATAAAGTATAAGTCCAACAAAACCAAAACCATATCCGAAGTATTCGGTTGCTATTGCTGCAGAGATGATATAAATATTCTCCGGTTGGTAATGAGAAAGCAGGAAATACATAACAAAGGGAATATTGAATGAGGCGCAAAGCACAAGCAGCGTTTTTTTCAATCCCTTTTTTGATGTGTAATATCCGGCCAGAATTGAACCAAATACGAAAGCCGCTGATCCAAATACTCCATAAATCATCCCTATTTGCGAGGTTGACAACCCCAATCCACCTTCGGCTTGTGAGGCTTTGAAAAACAGAGGTGCAATTTTTATAGCAAAACCTTCGGCAAAGCGATAGAAAATTACAAAAAGCAAACTCAGAACAATTCCCTTTTTTTGGAAAAACGTTACCGCCACATCTTTGAGCGTTTCCATCCCTTCTTTGAATGACTGTACATTGGCATTACTACGCCCCAGTGGTAGTGCTTTGAGGTGATAAATGGAAAGTAAAATCATTATCGCACCATAAATAGCCATCACAATGGTCCAGGCCATACTTACACCCAGGCTTTTTTCCAATTCGCCGGCCACATATACCAATGCTCCTCCCGAAAGTACTTTGGCAACATTATAAAAAGCTCCCTGCCAGCCCACGTATTTTGCCTGATCTTCGGGCGAAAGTTCGTTGAGATAAACACCAACCGTGGCAATATCGTGTGTGGCACCGCTAAACGCTATAATTGCCATAAAAGCAATGGCATACGTAAAAAAATCCGGCAAATGGAGCGAAAATGCGACTAAAGCAAACGAAACGCCTGTTATCAACTGTGTAGCAACCACAAACTGCTTCTTGGTTTTAAACATTTCGAGTATCGGACTCCAGAGAGGTTTAAAAGTCCACGGAAGCATGATCAACGACGTCCATAGTGTAATTTGTGTGTCGGTAATGCCCATATTTTTGAACATAAGCGACGATGCCTGAGCCAACGCCACAAATGGCAAACCCATTGCAAAATAAACAGTTGGAATCCAGGATATTGGGTGTGATTTTAGTTTCATGTTTCGCGTTTCGTGTTTTAAATAAGCCCTAACATTTTGCTACGAGCCAACAAACATGCTCCCATTACCCCGGCTTTGTCGCCAAGTCTGCTCAGTTTTATTGTTGTGTCTTTGCTAACCAGATTAAGCGAATATTTTTTTAT
>JAYRXP010000474.1:0-7145 GCA_041917395.1 Paludibacter sp. | reverse complement strand
TCATTGCTTCCAATTCCATACTCACAATAAAGTGCTAATCCAAAGCTATTTGCTACAGGATCAAGCAGTTTATATTTCCATTCGTTCGAAAAACTGATTTCATTTTGTGTTTCTAACGATTTAACACCAGCGTTCTGAATGGTATTTGTTTTCGAACTCAGATTAAGATAGAATGCTGTTTGTAAGTTTTTACCCAAACCTATTTCAAACTCAGTCCGGTTATCAAGTCGTGCAAAATAATCTGTCTTACCTGTGCGAAGTGTATTCCAGAGTTCAATTTCACGTTGACCTTGATTCAACACTCCACTCTGATAGGTATAAGTAAACAGTCTGTCCTGCGCCTTAATACTGTTATTTACTGATAATAAACAAATTACAATTACTAATGTTTTACTGATTCTCTTCATTTTTTTGTTATTTACTTGTATAAATTTTTTCTGCAAAGTTAGATGCTTCGTTACGTATATAAAATCGCTATTTGTAGGTATATTTATGGTATTTTTTGTACAATATGTAGTTAGTTGTAAGTATCAGCATTCATTTGAACAATTATAACTGAAAATGAGTTTATTAAATTCAGTGGTTAAATAATTTATTTGTACTTTTGCAGCCCGTTAATTAATTTATTTCTCTCTGACTCCCCTTTAGAGTTTTATCCGTCAACTGACGGAGGTTGGGGACATTTTTTTTATGAAAATTTCGAATATAGAATTTCCCGATAAACCGCTTTTTCTGGCTCCCATGGAAGACGTTACCGATCCGGCTTTTCGTCTGTTGTGTAAACGTTTTGGAGCCGATATGTTATATACTGAATTTGTTTCGTCCGAAGCATTGATACGCGATGTAAACCGTACAAAACAGAAGCTCACTATTTATCCCGAAGAACGTCCGATAGCTATTCAAATTTATGGTCACGACCCGGTTTCGATGGCTGAAGCTGCACGGATTTCTGCTGAGGCCGGACCCGATATTATTGATATTAATTTTGGTTGTCCGGTAAAAAAAGTGGCTGGTAAAGGAGCGGGTTCAGGTCTTTTGCGTGACGTACCACGTATGCTCAAAATTACTTCGGAGGTTGTTAAAGCTGTAAATATACCGGTAACTGCCAAAACCCGTTTAGGTTGGGACGATTCCAGCAAAATTATTGTACCGTTGGCTGAACAATTACAGGATTGTGGCATTCAGGCGCTGACAATTCACGGTCGCACGCGCGCTCAAATGTACAAAGGCGATGCAGACTGGACATTGATTGGTGAAGTAAAAAATAATCCTCGCATGCAAATTCCGATTATCGGAAATGGTGATGTGACAACTGCCGAACGTGCGCTTGAATGTTTTAATCGGTATGGTGTGGATGCTGTTATGATTGGACGTGGCTCTATAGGTAAACCATGGATTTTTAGCGAAATAAAACACTTTTTCAGTACAGGTGAGCATAAACAAATGCTGACTTTTGATGAACAGAAAGCCATTCTGAAAGAGCATATTATTGCTTCGGTTAAATGGTTGGATATCGATGAGAGTGATACTCTCACTCAAAGTGAGGGTATCACTATTGAGCTATGGAACAAACGTCTGAAAGGAATTATTCATAGTCGCCGCCATTTAGCTGCAAGTCCGGTTTTTAAAGGAATTCCTAATTTTAAAGATACGAGAATAGCTATGCTCAGAGCCGAAACGCTGAATGATTTGTTCCGAATTATTGATTCGGTTGAAGAACCTTTGCATCGCGAATTTGTAAATCCGGTTGACGAATCTCTTACCTGTATAAAATAATTATTTCTCATAACTCGTAACTCAAAACTAACTCATTATGTTTAAACAATTAAAAATCAAACTCTTGTTCCCTGTATTGGGTTTAGGAGGCCTTATGCTTATGACTCCTTCTTGTAATAACAACAAACTTAGTTCAGGTATTGACCTGAAAAATCTGGACACAACAGCTGTTCCTGGATCCGATTTTTATCAATATGCCTGTGGAGGCTGGATGAAAAATAATCCTTTAACCGGCGAATATGCCCGTTTCGGTAGTTTCGATAAATTAGCTGAAAATAATCGTAAACAATTACGCGAATTGATTGAGGAAATCGCTGCTAAACCTGCTGATCAGGGAACTGTTGAACAGAAAATAGGCGATTTGTATAATCTGGCCATGGATAGCACGAAGCTTAACAAAGATGGTATTAAGCCTGTCGAAAATCAGTTAAAAGCTATTGCAGCCCTCAAAAGCACGGATGAGTTAACCCAAATGCTTCCTGAGTTGCTACAATCGGATGTAGATGCCTATTTTACGGTTTATGTGGATGCCGACCCGATGAACAGCAATCAGTATTTGGTTCAAACCTACCAAAGCGGTATTAGTTTGGGCGAGCGTGAATACTATCTTGATAATGATGAACATACTACTAACATTCGTAATAAATACAAAGAGCACGTGGTTAAAATGTTCCGCCTTTTTGGCTTTACTGAAGCTGTTGCAAAACAAAGTATGGAGTCTGTTTTAAAAATCGAAACCCGTTTAGCAACAGCGGCTTATGATCAGGTTAAACTGCGTGATCCACATGCCAATTACAATAAAATGACCATTACAGAATTACAGAAGTTAGTTCCTGCAATTAACTGGACTGATTATCTGAATGCGTTAGGAGTAAGTCAGATTAAGGAAATTAGTATTTCGCAAAAGGAATCTTTATCAGAAGTTGGCAATATCATTTCATCCGAACCGCTCGCTGCTCAGATTGCCTATTTGCAATGGAAAGTAATAGATGGTGCTGCCGGTTATTTAAGCGATGAAATTTCGGCTCAAAACTTCGATTTTTATGGCAAAACTTTGTCAGGAAAAACTGAGCAATCGCCTCGCTGGAAACGTGCTGTAAGCAATGTTGATGGTGTTTTAGGAGAAGCAGTAGGGCAGATGTACGTCAAAAAATATTTCCCTGCCGAAGCTAAGGAACGTATGCTGAAACTGGTTCATAATCTCCAGCAATCGCTCGGCGAACGTATCAATGCACTGCCCTGGATGGGAGATTCTACAAAGCTTAAAGCCATAGAAAAACTGAATACGTTCCACGTGAAAATCGGTTATCCTGATAAATGGCGCGATTATTCCAAACTTGAAATTTCAAAAGATTCTTACTATGCTAATATCCTTAGAGCTAATAAGTTCGAAAGTGCCTATATGTTTGCGAAAGCTGCTCGTAAACAGGTTGATAAAGACGAATGGTTGATGACTCCTCAAACTGTGAATGCTTATTATAATCCATCGACCAACGAAATTTGTTTCCCTGCAGGCATTTTACAGTATCCATTCTTCGATATGAAAGCGGATGATGCGTTCAATTACGGTGCTATTGGTGTCGTTATTGGCCATGAAATGACGCACGGGTTTGACGATCAGGGTTGTCAGTACGATAAGGATGGTAATCTTAAAAACTGGTGGACTGCGAAGGATAAAGAACAGTTTGATGCACGTGCCAAAGTTTTAGCCGATTATTTTGATGCTATTGAAGTTGCACCCGGAACCAAAGCCAATGGAAAATTTACGCTGGGTGAAAATATTGCCGATCATGGCGGTTTGCAGGTTTCATTTCAGGCCTTTAAAAATGCCACGAAAGCTGCACCTTTAACGACAGTTGACGGTTATACACCCGAGCAACGTTTCTTCCTCTCGTATGCCAATGTTTGGGCCGGAAATATCCGTCCTGAAGAGATTTTGGTGCTTACCAAGTCCGACCCTCATTCGCTAGGCAAATGGCGTGTAAACGGCGCTTTACCGCATATTCAGGCATGGTACGATGCTTTTGGCATTAAACCCACAGATGCCATGTATGTAAAATCTGAAAATCGGGTTAGTATTTGGTAAAAATCCTGAGTGAGAGTGTGACTTTAAGTCACGCCCTCACTTTTTACATTGTGAAATTAAACAAATAAGGCAGAGCCTCGTCAGCATCTGCCTTATTTTTTTTGCGGTTATAAACCTTTTTACTTTCCATTATTTTGCGATAGTTTATCGCTTTTCCGTGTGTTTTTAGTTCCTCTTCACGGCTTTGCTTTCGCGAGGCTTTAACCTGCTCAAGCACTTTGTTTTTCTTTTTTGTTTTCATCTTTATTTGTATTTTTAATTGCTTCTTTTATCAACATATCACCAAATCATCACATCAACTTATCAACACATTCCTTTCTCCATTTTCCAGTTCTTTAATTTCAACATTTACGATTGAGTCGGGTAGGAGTGAAGCAATATTTTCTCCCCACTCTATAAAACAAAGATTGCCGCTGTACAGATATTCTTCTATTCCAATTTCGAGAGCTTCTTCAATTTTGTTAATCCGGTAACAATCGAAATGGTAAATTATACGACTGTTATTTCCTTCGTACTCGTTAACGATTGAGAAAGTAGGAGAGTTTACAGTTTCAGTTACGCCAAGTTCCCCGCAAATTGCTTTTATGAATGTCGTTTTTCCGGCACCCATTGATCCGTTAAATGCAAATACCGTGTTTTCTCTAATTTGCTCTATAAATTGACGGGCAGTTTCATTTATAGTTTTTATCGATTTAATTTTTAAAGATATCATATTAACTTCTTATTCAAAAATGGAATTTAATTACTAGCTCCGGCTTCGATTTGTTTTGTTAAATGCATTTAACTAATCCGGTTCTCCTTTAGGGTTAGGGGCCGTTTTCTCTTATTTATTTGCGTGCAAAGATACTGCTATTTTTAAATATTAAATTCTCAGGGCTTCAAATCCGGGTTAAAATGGCTATAAACTATTGATGCTCTGTTAGTTCCAATTGTTTCAATAAGTTCTTCCATTTTAGCCGTTCTGATCCGTTTTACGCTTTTAAAACGGGTTATCAGGTCATTTTTTGTTTTTTCACCAATTCCGGGTATGCTGTCGAGTTCCGAAGCGGTTTGCGTTTTGCTTCGTTTGTCGCGATGAAACGAAATAGCAAAACGATGCACTTCGTCCTGCATGCCCGCAAAGAATTTGAAAAGCTGGTCGGTTGGTTTTAGTCCAACTGCTTGTGGCGGAAAGCCTACCAGTATTTCGTTGGTTCGGTGCTTTCCATCTTTTGCCAAACCGGCTATCGGAATTTGGAGTTTCAATTCATCTTCCACAACCTGACGGATAACCTCCATTTGACCCACACCACCATCGGCTACAATTAAGTCAGGAAGCGTAAGTCCTTCAGCAATCGCGCGTGAATACCTTCGTCGTACCACTTCTTTCATTGAGGCGTAATCATCGGGTCCCTGCACGGTTTTTATGTTATACTTACGGTATTCTTTTTTAGCCGGCTTTGCTTTTATATATACCACGCAAGCTGCCACAGCATCGCTTCCTTGTATATTTGAGTTGTCAAAACATTCAATTTGCATTGGTAATTTAGCAAGCCCCAGTTTGTCTTTTACAGCTTCCAGCAATTGAATAGCCCGTTGATCCGGATTTAGTTTTTCGGCTTGTTTCAGCTTATCTAACTTATATTGGCGAACATTTTGCTCGGCCAGTTCAAGCAGCCTTTTCCGGTCACCGCGCTGAGGAACAACGAGTTGAATACCACTTAAGTCAATATCAATTTTGAATGGAAGCACTATTTCCTTCGAATTGCTCTTCAATCGTTCACGAAGTTCTATAATGGCTATAGCCAGAATATCTTCTTTCTGCTCGTCCAGTCGCTTTTTGTACTCGATGGTATAACCCTGAATAATGCTTCCTTTTGAAATTCGAAGGATATTTATATATGCTGAACTTTCATTTTCATCATAAGCAAACACATCGGTGTTTTCCAGAATCGTATTTGATATTACTGATTTCGAACGATAGTTTTCTATTAATTCAAATTTTTGTTTTATCAGGTGAGCTTCTTCAAATTTTAATTCAGAAGCTAATCGCTGCATCTGATTAAATAGAAATTTGCTTATTTCATTTCCATCGCCTTCAATTATTTTTTTTACCTGGTCGATGTGTTTTCTGTATTCTTCAATCGACTCTTTGGCTTCACACGGACCATTGCATTTATGAATATGATATTGCAGGCAAACTTTGAATTTATTCTTGCGGATATTATCTTCAAACAATGGTAGTCTGCAAGTGCGGATAGGGTAGAGCTGATGAATTATTTCCAGCAGCGAATTGATTGTCCAGTTTGAACTATATGGTCCGTAATACAGCGACCCGTTTTTTATTATGTTTCTTGTTTTAAAAACTCTCGGAAAAGGTTCGTTGGTAATGCAGATGCTCGGGTAAGTTTTCCCATCTTTGAGCAATACATTGTAGCGGGGTTGATATTGTTTTATCAGATTGTTTTCCAGAAGCAGGGCGTCTTCTTCTGTTACTACCACTATGTATTTAAGCGAAGCGATATTCTTAACCAGTACATTTGTTTTTCCCTGTTCGTGTACTTTATTGAAATAGGAGCTAACTCTTTTTTTTAGGTTCTTCGCTTTTCCTACATAAATAATTTCGTCCAGCGCATTAAAATACTGATACACTCCCGGAAGTTCCGGTAGTGAATTAACTTGTTCTTTTAATGTTACTGTTGTTTTCATTGACCACTAATCCCAAAAGAGGAAAATTGAAGTTTGTATTTTCTGTTTTTTTGTTCCACGTGGAACTATCAAATTTATGCTGCAATGTATTCTTTTTGTCTAATTGTTTCACGTGGAACAATTATCTTCCGATTAGTCATTTTCTTTTTCTCTTTCAGGGGTGAGGGGTCTCATCTCCCCAAAAGCACCAAAAGTACATTTACATCGCTTGGCGAAATTCCCGGAATACGGCTTGCCTGGCCGATAGTTTCGGGGTCGATTTTGGTTAGTTTCTGACGTGCTTCGGTCGAAAGCGATTGTACGCCGGAGTATTCAACTCTTCCTCGCAATGGAATGTGCTCGAGGCGTTGAAGCTTTTCTGCAATTAGTTTTTCGCGTTCAATGTAGCCTTCGTATTTCAGAATTACTTCTGACGATTCAATTATTTCTTCTTTTATGGATTTTATTTCGGCAATTTTTGCGCTCAAAGCAGGTACTGCTGTCGCCAGTTCGTTTATGCCGAATTGTGGACGGGCAATTAAATCGGCTAATTTGCAACCATGCTTCAGTTCCGATGAATTCATTGATGCAAGAAATTCGTTTACATGCACCGGCT
>JAYRXP010000473.1:0-2185 GCA_041917395.1 Paludibacter sp. | reverse complement strand
TTCCGTGACCACAACTTCCGATTTTTCGGGAATTTTTCAACAGGCCAAAACCCGCGAAGAGTTTATGAATCTGATAAACAAGAAGTAACGGATCTTATCAGCAAAAACATTGCGCAACAATTGCCGCTATTTTTTCGAGGTAAAAAACGTCTTTTTCGTCGAGCACCTCAAACTTTTCGCTGTCAACATCCAACACTGCCAATACATTTCCGTCGGCTGACAACACAGGCACCACAATTTCCGCCACCGAAAGGCTGCTACAGGCTATATGTCCGGGGAATTCATCAACATTAGGTACCAGAAGACTGTGTTTTGCTTCCCACGCTGATCCGCATACGCCTTTCCCGTACCGAATGCGTGTACAGGCTATATCTCCCTGAAAAGGCCCGAGAACAAGTTCATTGCCTCTTACCAGATAAAAACCAACCCAGAACCAGCCAAAAGTCTGGCGAAGCGCAGCTGCGATATTAGCCAGATTTGCTATCAGGTCAGTTTCGCCTTCCACCAGCGATTGTAATTGCGGAATGAGTGTTTCGTATTTTTCGTCCTTGTTTAATGATGAATTCAGAATAAGTTCTTCGGCCATTTTGAGTGCTGAAATTATAATTGTGAATGAATTGTTATACTGTTTTTCTGTTTTAAGCCTCAAAATTAGTATTTTTATTCCAAAATCACTATATTTGAGGCCAAAACCACACTAATAGTTACGATTTGAACAATGCTGACCGAATAAAACTGAAGGTATTGTTCTGTTTTTAGAATATGTTTCGACAAAAAAAACACTTGTTTTGCATGCTGCTTGGGCTTGCAATACTTCCGACGCTTTGTGCCGGTACGCATACGTTTAATATCTATTTTGAATTAAATAAGTACACATTGCATTCGGCTGATAATAATTATATTAAGGGTAAAATTGATTCGCTTTCGAAGTTCAATATCAGTGAAATTGTCATTGTAGGCCATACTGATAATTCGGCTGACAGTTTATACAATATCAGACTTTCGAACCGACGTGCAAACGAAGTTAAGAAGGCGCTTCAGGCCCTGGGATTTAACGAAAATATAATCCGCACAGGCTATTATGGCGAAAACAGACCGATTGTAAAAAACGATAATGAGGCAGACAGAAGGCTTAATCGACGGGCTGAAATAATAATTAGGTACTCAGACAAAGAAATAGTTTCGGTGCAGAAACCATGTTCGCACAACGACACAATTATCAGGACGAAAGGAGGTAAGGAAATTGTCTTTAATGGCTGTGAATTTCAGGATATTGAAGGCTGTCTCGAAATAATTGAACAAAACACACAAAGCGATTTCAAAAAGGGAATCATGGTAATGAATAAGAATGGTAGTGATTTGCTTAATTATGGCCGGCTTCAGGTAAATCTGCTTGATGGTTGTGTGAAAAATGAATGTTTTAAAAATCCGGTGCTTATCCGGTTTCCGATTAAAACACCACCTGATGGAAATAACCTGTCGTGGGCATTGGTAAAAGGAGAGAAAACGACGCTTAAATTAGTCAAAATCAATGGAAGACTGTTTTATGAAATGGAACTTATTTGCCCCACAAGCTGGATAAATTGTAATTGTAAAAAAAATCAAAAACATTAATAATCGGGATATTAAATGAAAAAATTACGCTATCTTTGAACTGATTATTAAATTTACCTCAAAACGCAAAAAAATGAAAACACAGGAAGACGATTTATTGGTTTATGATGAAGACGACGCCGTTAAGTTTATCATAAACTTTTTACCCGAAGAATATAAAGGTAAAATTGACGATACAAAAATTGAGTACGTCTTGGATGTGGTGTACGAATTTTACGAAGAAAACGGATTAATTGACGAAGATTCGGCCGAAGAAGCCAGTATCGACGAAGAGGAAATGTTTAAATACATTCTGAAATGTTCGAAAAAAGATAAAATGAACATCGAAGAAGATGAGATTGAGCTGATCCTCGAAGGTGAATATCAATATGGTAAATCATTGGGCATTTACAAGGAAGAAGAATAATATCAAAAATCATATTGTTGAATAAAAATCTCGGTTGATTCTTATCGACCGATTTTTTTTGCCGTTAAAAATCGGATTTATTACGTTGATTGATGGCAGGAATTTGCGTTTTTGCTTGATAATAATGATTTGTGAATCAATAGATTGAAAGATGACTAAAGTTGC
>JAYRXP010000472.1:0-2291 GCA_041917395.1 Paludibacter sp. | reverse complement strand
TCTGTGTATGTAATTTTCATTTGAACTTTAACAGGCATGTCGGCATAAAGTACAGTGTCGGTCGATGCATCCGATACAACTTCGAGTGTCATTCCTTCGAGCAGGAAGTCAACACCGTTGATAAGTGATTTCGAAATTGGGTGCTGATCGTAGGTTTCCTGATTCATAAAAATGAAATCATCACCTTCTTTGTATACAAACTGGTAAGGACGACGTTCAACACGAACATCTTCCAGTTTTTCGCCGATATTAAACCGACGTTCAATTACGCGACCATCTACCACATCTTTGAGCGTGGTGCGCATAAATGTATTTCCCTTACCGGGTTTTACGTGCAAAAATTCTATTACAAAGTACAATTTGCCATCCATTCGGATACATGTTCCGTTTTTGATGTCCTGAGCATTAATCATGAAGTAATTTTTTTTATAAGTTAGTTATTTCTTTAAACCCGTGTGCTTTGTTGAAGCTGGATGTTTAAGCTGCTGAATTATAGTGTTTTGAATTGAAATGATTTTTTCAAACCGGCTGCAAAAATACAATTAATATTTTGATTTTCAAAATAATTCAGTTGCAGTTGGTGTCTGTAACGCAGATTGTTGAATAATAAATTGTTATTTTCGGGCAAATATATGATTTTTTTAACTGAAAAATTAGTACCTTTGCAGCCCGAAATAAATTGCATCGTAAAAAGGCTAATTGCCTAACAACCAAACGTTGAAATTTATATCGTCTTGTTCTTGAAAAACGTAAATAACAAATAAACATTATGAACATCGTCAGAAAAGACATCGATCAGAACAATGCTACCCTCACGCTGAGCATTGTAAAATCGGATTACGCCGAGAAGGTAGAAAAAACATTACGCGATTATCGCAAAAAAGCAAATATCCCCGGTTTCCGTCCGGGAATGGTGCCTGTTGGTTTGGTGAAAAAAATGTACGGAAAGGCTATCATTGCTGAAGAAATCAACAAGATTGTTTCGGATGAACTTTACAATTATATCCGCGAAAACAAAATTAATATGTTGGGCGAACCACTGCCAAACGAAACTGAGCAAAAAGAAATAAACTTCGATACACAAGAAGATTTCGAATTTGTTTTCGATTTGGGTATCGCTCCTGAGTTTGAAGTGGAACTCAGCAAAAAAGATAAAGTGAAAGCATATTCAATTGTTGTGAGTGACGAAATGATTAACAATCAGGTTGCTTCATACACAAGCCGTTACGGAAAATATGTTCAGGAAGAAGCGGTGGCTGAAAAGGATATGGTGAAAGGCGAAATTCTGGAATTGGCCGACGGAAAAGTGAACGAAAGTGGTTTGAAAATTTCGGATGCTGTGCTTACACCTGCCTACATGAAGGACGAAGCGCAAAAAGCAAAGTTCGTTGGTGCTGCTAAAGGCGACGTAATTGCGTTCAATCCTAAAACAGCATTTGAAAATGAAGCAGAGATTTCGTCGTTGTTGAAAATTTCGAAAGATGAAGCTAAAAATATTGATGCCGATTTCCAGATTAAAATTGAAGGAATTACCCGTTATTACGATGCCGAAATCAATCAGGAATTGTTCGACAAAGTTTATGGCAAAGGTGTTGTGACAAGCGAAGAAGAATTCCGTGCTAAAATCAAAGAAAGCATTCTGGAATCACTTTCGGGCGATAGCGATTATAAATTCGGATTGGATGCCCGCGAAATGCTGGTTGCAAAATTCGATAATCTGACTTTCCCTGATGCGTTCCTGAAACGTTGGTTGCTGGCTACAAACGAAAATTTGTCGAACGAAACCCTCGAGGAAGATTTCCCGAAAATGATTGCCGACCTGAAATGGCAATTGATTAAAGACAAAATTGCAAAAGCCAATGGTGTAAAAGTGGAAATGGAAGATGTGAACGCTTATGCCCGCAAAATTGCCCGTGCTCAGTTTGCTCAGTACGGCATGGTGGGAATGGGTGACGATATTCTGGACAATTACGCAAAAGACATGTTAAAAAAAGAAGATACTGTTAAAGGTATCGTTGAACGTGTAGCTGAAAATAAGGTTTTCGAAATTGTAAAAAGCAATGTTAAGCTTGATACAAAAGAAGTTACAATTGAAGAATTTAATAAAATGTTCGAAAATTAATCAGACTATTATTTAAGAGAATATAAATTCTCACCGAAAAGGCTTTTCCGTTTTTGAGTTAAACAAATTTTTAATACCTTTGTTTGATGTTAAAAAAGCGGGAAAAGCCTTTTCCATTTCAAATAAACCAGACTTTTGACCATATAAGCTTTTTTGAACTTTATAAATT